>NZ_JAAHHM010000072.1:0-36941 GCF_010692445.1 Moorena sp. SIO3E8
CGTAGTTATAAGGGTTTGAGCGTCCAGAACATCAAAGAAGGGTCAATTTGGGAGTTTATCTTTCCTGAAATAATTGGCATCAAAGCCTTACCTAGTAAGCTTTTCAGGGCTCATGTCACCCCCTCAGGTAATCTGACCTAAAGCAGGCAACCAATAGAGCGGGTTTTGCTGCAAATCTTCCAATAAAAAAGGAATTACCCCTTCTCCCATCTTGATGATTTCTTGATAAGCGGGATGTTTTGACATTTCGACAGTCGAGGATAACGCCTCTACTTCTTGACGACCTTGGGAAGCAAGAGCGGTAAATTTTTGGCGTATTTCTTCGGGATTTTCTTCAGTCGGTTTTCTAGAGGCTGCATCTAAGGTTGGTTTTTTCATAGTTGCTTTGTGAGTTGCTTTGTGAATTGGCAATACTGACTAGGAAGTCATTACTCCAAAGTGCGTTCGCGTAGCGTGGCCCAAAGGCCAAGGCCAAGGTCAATCGCCCATCTTGTAGGGTGCGTTAACAAAGTGTAACGCACCGAAAACTCACCCGTCCACCCGACAATATCGTAGGAAATCATCTGGGGCTCTTGGAATTGCGATCGCCTACGGCACTAGCGGAGCTGATCCCATCAAGTAAGGGAATTACTAATATAGTGAAGAAAAATACAGCAATTTATAGCCTAATGAGGTACACAGGATTTTTTCCCTCTTGCCTCTTGCCCGCCCCCCTTACTAAGGGGGGTTAGGGGGGATTCCTCTTGCCTCTTCTCTGTTCCCTGTTCCCAGATCCGCTGTTCCCTAAAACCCAGGACTGAAGTACCTCACTCAATTAAAAACCACTATACAAGGTGTGAGCTATGACAGATAATAAACTGGTATTTGAACGCATTACCTGTCTTGATGCAAAGCGCGAGTGGGGGAAACCACGGCAGTCGCTCATGGGGGGAACCCCCAAGACCGCGCTGCCTCCCCTGTTCCCTTGCTGCATCGCTTTGATCCCCAAATAATGGGAGGACGTGCTTGTATTCGAGGCATGAGGATTACAGTATCTCTAGTACTGAGTTTGGTAGCCGACGGTATGGATGTCAACGAAATTATTGAAGCTTATCCCTATCTAGAAGCAGAAGATATTAAAGCTAGTCTTCTGTATGCAGCATTTTTAGCTAGTGAGCAAGTTCGTCCCTTCAGTGGAAGTGCAGCATGAAGTTTTTAGCAGATATGGGTGTCTCTCCTTTAACTGTTCAATTAGTGCGTCAACAGGGACCAGTCCAAACTTGTCGTTTTCAACAACGGTCGGTGATGGATTTCTTTGACCTTTGGTCACGCTACGCGAACGAGCAAGCTCTCATGGCTCAATCGGGTCATTTAACGGAACCTCCTTCCCTCATCCCTTCTTTCGAGACCTGAATCCTTACTAATTTACTGTTCAAAATCATTAATTTTTTTCATGTATTTTTTTGATAATTCTTCAGATAAGAGAAGTCTTTGTTCTTTTTTAATGCGGAAATATTCATTATAATTTTCCTGACTTTCTTTCTGTTCAAGTAAATAATCATAAGGACCTTTGCCAGACAAAAGTTTAACTAATATAGGTGAGATTTCAATAGTGACGAATAAGGCAGTTATTAGCCAATTAATATTACGAATATTCGGATCGTCTTTAGATAGTTCTTCTAAAGCAACAAGACGGGCTAAGAAGCCATCTGATTCTTTGTCAATTTGTTCTTTCAGTTGTTCTAAGTTACTCTCTGGTGACTGCAAAATCAGGTTACGTTCTTGCCTAAGCTTATCTATTGTTTCCTCTTTATCCTTAACTTTATTATCTAATTCAATAAATTTTTGTTTTATTTCATCTGCATAATTTCGTTTGTCTTGATAAACAATTCCTTTTCCAAATTGGCCTGTTCCCTGTGTACCTTCTGCTTCTGCATTAGCCACATTTTCGGCGTCCTTCCATTCATTTTTATACTTGTCCTTTTCTTGATTTAATCCTTTAATTTCTTGCTCCAATTCTTTTATTGGTTCGTTAATTTTTTCTTCTCTTATCTCATTTTTATCTTGTTCTATTTTCTGGTTAATTTCTTTTTCAAAAAGCCTCAATTCAAGGGGTTTAGCAACCACAAAGCTCAATAATAAGGCTATTACTAATCGAAGAATTGTTGCTGCAATAAATGGCAAGTTTGAATTTGAATCCGATTTTCTTCTCTTAGAGCTTAAAATTAAAAAACGATCTAAGTTAAAAACTATAAAACTCCAAAAAGTTCCTCCTACACAAGAAGCTGCTACAGAACCGAATACTGTAAAAAGAGCATAACCACCGGAAAAAATAGCCGTTGTTGATGTTAGCAAAACCGTGGTACCAATTGCTGTATATTTATATCGTTCTGTCAAACATTCTTTTTGTGCCAAAATATCATGATCTGCACCAGCAGACCATAGCAATAATTTTTCTAGTGAATTTAAATTATCTTTAATTGTTGGAGCCTGTATTAGGTGTTGAAGTTCAGCTGGTAAGCCAATTTCGTTGATAAAAGTACCAACCGCTTCAACACCATAAGCATTAAGAGCACTTTTGATATGTTCTGTAGCTCGTTCCTGGATTTGATCCCGTTGTTGTAAGAAGTCTAAGACATTATATTCTTGAGCGGAATTACGGAAGTAATTATCAACCATCGGTTCTAATACCCTATTCACAAGGTTTTTAATGGAGCTATATTTAACCGCACCATTAGACAAGCAGCTAAGAACTCCTCCTTGTTCCTCAACTTGCTTATAACTATTAGCATTTGGTGAACCCACACGAGATATCATTTTAGGGGAATTTTTGGGATAAATATTAATAACCTGTGTGACTTCAAGATTCAAAATAAAGCCATCTTTTGAGCGAAGCTTTAAGGTTTCCAAATTAGAATCGTAGTTGGTTGCTGGTTTATTTTTATCTGTCCTCCAGTCCAAAGTTATTTCATGGACAGGAACTATTACTATACTTTTCACTCTTGTATTGATAGGATGTGTTCCAGCTTCTATTGGTATGTTCTGAATCCCTTTATACCCGATATTAAACTGAGAACCATAAGTAGTTTGCTCTTGATTTGCTTGGCTATTCTTACCAACATTTGAGATTAAAACTCCAACTGTTCCCGTTTTAATATTAGTTAAAGGAACTTGTTCAACTTCCACAAACCAAGGATTTAAACTCCAAAAACCTTCTTCGATAAATTCTTCTTGTAAACCTCGATAGCCACCTTTATCAATAAACTCCTGTGGCTCCTGAAACTTATTATGTCCCTCAATAACTGCTCCCGCAATGTCCCCTCCTGGTAAGGGCTTACCATCAAAAGTGGTAACAATACCAATTTTACCTGATTCAACTCTGTAAACTTTTAATTGTTCTGGATTCAGTCCATATTGCTGGGCATTGTCAGTAGTAACTACTGTAAATAGTTCAGTGTTTATTCTATAGTAACCTTCAGTAAGAATTGCTCGCTGTTTACCTTGTTGACCACCGTTGTTGAGAAAGGCTTCAGCATTCTGAAAATTCTCGCAATCTACAGCTTTAGCTAGTATTTGTCCTGGTGGTAGTTCAGCACCATCTTGAGCAATAACTAGCCCTATCTCCCCTGAGCGAATATTAATTAGTGGGACATTGTGAACTTTAAACAACTCTGTATTAATGTAGTGAATTCCAGGAGGAATAATTGCTAATTGGTTCCCTTGTTGACCGCCGTTTTTGATAAATGCTTCAGCGTCCTGAAAAGTGCCACATTCAACAACTTTACCAAAGTTCTGACCAAGTGGAAGTGGCTCACCATCCCTTGCTTCCACTAACCCTACTTCATTAACTCCAATTTTGATAAGTTCAACTCTCTTAATTTTGAAAAGTTCTGTATTAATTGCGTATTTGCCAGTAGTAAGAATCTTTAACTGTTGGCTCCTATATCCTCCATTATTAATAAATGCTTGAGCATCCTCAAAATTGTTGCATTCAACAGCATCACCAAAGGTTTTTCCAATCGGAAGTGGCTTGCCATCTTTCGCTTCTACTAAGCCAATTTCATAGTCATTAATATTAATAATTGGCCTTATTTCAACAGAAAAAAGTTGAGTATTAATCCGATAAATACCATTTCTTAAAATACCTAACTGCCTACCCCGTTGACCACCATTGTTGATAAAAGCACGACCATCTTGAAAGTCATCACATTCTTCGACAACTTTACCAAACATTTTACCTGTGGGAAGAGAAGCACCATCGTTGGCTGTTACTAATCCAATTTCATCTTTATCAATCTGTATAGCCTTTTGTTTGAAAACTTTATAGGTCAACCTAGAGCGGAAATGTCGTCCAGGACCAAGAGTATCAACCTGCCAACCCATTTCTCCATTAAGAGCAATTTGACGATTAGATGGTAAAGGACTACCAAACTTTTTATAGACAATTCCAACCTCATCTTGAGAGATTACATAAACGCCAGGTACCCGATCAATTGCCATAACAACAAATTGAGTTAATTAGTTAACTAATGAATGGGAAAAAAAATACTCTTTCGCTACCTTAATCGTTATTATTGTAACGTGAGTTGGACGAACTGCACAAAGGTGAAAGAAAGGCGCTCGACTAGATTTGAAGCAATTGAGTCTGAGCCAGCTATAACCAATATTGTATCGCGTTTGGATATCACCCGTATGTTCTGTGAAGTAGACGACTTTTGTCAGTTGTTTGAGTGTTACTGGCAGCAACAGTCCCAATTACCTTCCATTGCAGGGGAACGATCCTGTCGTTCTCGAATGAGTCGAGGGTGAGATGATGACCATCGTGATCGCTTTTCATGGTTCTGGGTTCTCTACATTCAAAAAGTAGTATATAAGATTATGGAATTCTGTTGGGAAGCGATTGACCTTGGCCTTTAAGCCACGCTACGCGAATGGTCACGCTACGGGATGCTCGGTACGAGCCGCTACGCGATCGCATTCTGGGGCACTTTGCGATTGACCTTTGGTCAATTAAGTATTTCCTATCTCATAAAGTGACTTAAAACCATTACAATCCCTATCCCATATTCCCTTTTTTTTCAAACAAGCTTCCATTCCATTACCGTACGATTTATTTCAATTACCCCTCAAAAAAAAATTTCTAAAAACCCTTGACACTTAATGATATAATCGTTATGATTATATCATTAACTTCAAAACCAATTTTGAACTATGCCTGACAACTTTCGCCCGAATCAAGAAAACAATCCTGAGGATATCACTCCTAGTAATACTCCTCAGGAACCTTTCCGAAAAAAATACCCCGTTCAGCACATTCTGAAGGGCTCCCGCCGGGCAATAAGCAACACCATGTATACCCTTTCTGCACTGCGTTATGCCCAAATTTACGACTGGAGCCCCCTTCAGCCCACTGGAATTCCTGGCGAATTCATCACGACGATGACGAAGTACATAATTCTAGATTAGACTAACTTATTAGGGGGGGTTCCCCCCCTAGCCCAAAAATCAAATCTGTTCCCCTAGGGTGACCTTTGGTCAATCGGATCGGATTATTTCTGGGTTGGTGTACAAAGTTCAGGCATAGTAAAATTTCCTAGCCGTGGAAGGTATTTCTGCGGCTACTTTTTTTTAGTTGAAGGTTAGAAGGTTAGAAGGTTAGAAGGTTGAAGGTTGGGATGTTGAAGGTTGGGATGTTGAAGGTTGGGATGTTGAAGGTTGGGATGTTGAAGGTTGGGATGTTGAAGGTTAGAAGGTTGAAGGTTGAAGGCAGAATGTAGAATGTAGAATGTAGAATGTAGAAGAATGTAGAAGAATGTAGAAGGCAGAAGGTAGAATTCTTAATTCTTAATTCTTAATTCTTAATTCTTAAATGTTGAAGGTTATGATGCACCCCCAAGGGCAGAGTAAATCAGCGACTTTAGAACTGCTATAATAACAAAAATAGGAAATAAAAAAAATGGAAAAACTGACGGTTACTGCTGCCCAAAAAGAGTTAATTAACCTAGTTGAATCAGTTACAGAAGAAAACAAAGTTTATGAAATAGAGATTTCTAATGGATCTGCTGTTTTAATTTCTCGAAAAAACTATGAAAGCTTACAAGAAACCTTAGAATTACTTTCAATACCTGGAATGAGGGAAAGCCTACAAAGATCCCTTGAACAAATAAACAGTAATGAAACCTACTCCCTAGATGAAGTCTTGGGAGATATTGATTGATGGTTTATGAAGTTCGTTTTACTAAAGAGGCTAAAAAGGATGTTGCCAAACTTACGCCAAAATTAAAGCAAAAACTCAAAACAATGATTCAGGACACGATCAGTATAAATCCTTATGCTGGTAAAAAGCTGGTGGGCAATCTTGCTGGTTTCTTTTCTATGCGTTTAAGTTATAAAGATAGAATTATTTACACAATTGACAATGAGCAGAACCTGATCTATATTCACCGCGCCAAAACTCATTATGGAGAATAAAATAATGGTATTGCATAGTGCGTTCCCGTAGCGTGACCTTTCGGGCAAAGCCCGACGCTGTGCGAACGGTAAATCCCGTAGCGTGGCCAAACGCGCCCCGCGTGGCCCAAAGGCCAAAGCCAATCGCCCATCTTGTAGGGTGCGTTAACAAAGTGGATGCTGTTGGGCGATAAGTCATGACTATAGTATTTTTATAGTATTTATCAAATAGGTGAGGCGTGAAAGTCCTGGGTTTTAGGGAGTAGGGACTTCGGAGCAGGGAGTAGGGAGATGGGGAGATGGGGAGATGGGGAAATAGGGAGATAGGAAACATTTTTATAGCGTTTATCATACTGACGAGGTACAGTAAATTTTCGTCTTACCCCGACTCCCGATTCCCGACTCCCGACTCCCGATTCCCGACTCCCGATTCCCGACTCCCGATTCCCGATTCCCGATTCCCGATTCCCTTTTGTAACTGATTAACCGGACTTGATCTAACTCGCCTACCTCTACCGATCTTTTTTTTTAAAACCTGGGAACTTTCAGGTCACCTGTGCGTCTGGGGATGGTGTTTGAGAGGCTATCAACTCTGATAACTAAGGAGTTGAGCTATCTGGAAGAGTTATCTAAATCAGGAGAGTTGTGTTCTATGTCTAGTGCGTCTACTTGGAATTCCACAAGCACTGCCATGTTGCTGTTGGGAATAGTAACTGGTGTGACTGCGCCGATGGTAATTGCGGTTCCAAACCAAACTAGCTTTATTGATATTCAAGGTCATTGGGCAAAACCATTCATTGAAGGGTTGGCAGCAGAAAACCTGGTAAATGGATATGCCAATGGCACCTTTAAACCTGATCAAGCTGTTACTTACGCTCAGTTCTCTGCGATGGTGAGCCAAGCTTTCAGCGAAAATAATTTAGCCTTGCCCAAAACATTTGATCGTGAAGTGGCTGAGTATTGGGTAAGTCGTAACCTAACTGAGCAGGATAAATCTAATAGCCAACTACGTCCATCTTCGCCACTTTCTCGGGGACAAGTATTGGTGTCATTGACCAATGGTTTGGGTTTATACTCTAGCACTTCAGTCAAGAACACTCTCTCTTCCTATGAAGACCTATCCCGAATCCCTGACTATGCCAAAGTTAGCGTTGCGGCTGCTACCGAAAAGGCTATGGTGGTTAACTACCCGAATGTAACCTATCTCGATTTTGGTCAACCTGCTACCCGTGCTGAAGTGGCAGCCTTTATTCATCAAGCTTTAGTGAATCAAGAGGTATTAGCTCCCCTGTCTAGTCAACATCCAGCCTCTCAATATATTGCTCAGCTGACGGGAGAGACTAAACCTGTGGGTGACGACAGCCTGATGGAATCAACTGAGACAACTGAAAAAACTGATTCCACTGAGTCCACTGAGTCAATGACTAGTAAGGATGACTCCTTTGAAACTAAGGAATATCAAGTTTCCAAAGGCACAATGATTAATGTAGCCTACACAGTATCAGACAAGGTGGCTGTGGAGCGTGGTGAAACTATTGATATGACGCTGTTAGTAGCTGAGGACATCAAAAATGATCAAGGAATAGTCTTAATTCCAAAAGACAGCGAGATTGAGGGTCAATTAGTACCTCGGTATAGTGGTTCTGAGTTTCTTGGTACTCAGTTTGTAGCTCAAAAACTTAAAATTGGTGAATTATCCTATAACACCATCAATGCTACCTCGAAACTGGTTACTGATGCTAAGCCTGATGATACGGAGACACAAACATTAGAAGGTGCTGCGGTTAATATTTTGACTGGTGTCTTAACTGGTGGTGATTCTAATCAACAACCGGAGCAGCAAAATCCTATAATCATTGATCCGGAAAATGATTTACCACTAACACTGGGTTCTGATTTATATCTCCAAGTAGCTACTAAAACGCCAGAAATGCCAGAAATGCCAGAAGCCCCAGAAGCTATGGACACTGAAGAAATCCCAGAAGCTATGGACACTGAAGAAATGCCAGCAACACCAGAAGCTCCAGCAGTTCTAGAAGCACCAAAACTTGAGCTTCCGCAAGTGCCACAGTTGAAGGTTCCAACTCGCTAACTAACCTACAAGAGTGCCTAGTCAAGGATTGAGAAGAGACATGCGATGGGCGAAGCCCCGCTTTCAGCGAACGCATGTCTCTTCACTTGTATCGAGGCAAATGCTTAACAGTCGGACAGACTACCGATACTGAGGGGAAGCATCTCTCCGTTGATCGTCAGTCCTAATAACATGGGCTCTTGGGGTTCTATATACTTGCCAGTTAGTACACAACGCTCTTTGCGCTCAGCGATCGCTTGAATGCTGGCTCTGATATCAGACTTACAAAATTGAGGTCGATAATCACCAGACTTGTGCTGGACATAGTTCCAGAGAATATCTCGAATCAGAGCTTGATAGCCCTGAGTGCCAGAAAGTTCTTTGAGTTTATCTTTCAACTGTCGCTCCAGACGGATGCTGGTAACTTCCATATCAGTGGTTGAGTTTTGACGGGTGAGTGTAGGCATTAATTTTTTCCTCCAAATATCTGGACATTCCCGTAATACAAGTGTAGTATTTAAAAAGCGGCTTGAAAATCGTTTTTCACAAATTTCGCCTTCAAACATTTCATCTTCTATGAGTCATCATTTAACCTCCTCCACCAATTGCTCAGATATCAACTGCTTCGGCGGTTCTGGATTCGGGGCAATATGGGTGGAGCTTTTGTTTAGGGGCAAATATGACTCGATCGCACAGAGAACAGTCGAGTATAGAAGGCATGATTCACAACCAGTCAATTGTCGGCCAGAGATCAATCTGAAACTAAATAGACACAGCGGGAGGTATAGGCGAACGCTAGCACTACTGACATAGCAATCAGCCTACCCTAAAAAATCTTAAACGCCCCCGCTCCTGACAAACAGAAGCGGGGGTTTGGTTTATGAGGAGTCAATCCGTGACAAGCACAACTGAGGTGTTAAAGCAATCGGTAGTGGTTTTTTCCAAAAACTACTTACCTATTAATCGAGTCAATATCAAACGAGCGATTGCTCTGTTGGTTACCGGCAAAGCTGAACCAATCGATTTCTTTGGTGGTAAGGGCTACAAAGTCCGTTCCCCTAGTGTAGTGATCTTGGTACCAAGCCATATCCGCTTGATACTTACCGAAACCGAACCAACTTGGCGAGTTCCTCCAGTAAATCGGCGGGAGGTCTTAAGACGGGACAAGCATCGGTGCCAATACTGTGGCAGCACCAAAAAGCTAACCCTTGACCATGTCATTCCTCGGTCAAAAGGCGGAAAACACAGTTGGGACAACGTCGTTACGGCATGTGAGAGTTGTAATAGCCTTAAAGGCAACCGCACTCCCCACCAAGCGGGAATGAAATTACCCAGGCAGCCCAAAGCACCCATGCATCCAGCTGTTGCTTTTGCGGAACAGTTTTGGCGTCAACAGCAAATCAATCGGTTAGAGGAGGAGGTTACAGGTAATGCTGAAACTGATTTATACCGAAAATAGCTTTTATCTAGAGCGTTTGGCTCAATCCCTAGAAGAATGGGTAACCACACGAACCCTTGTCTCGCTCCGTGCGGGTGCAAGTTTCTATATCGAACCCAGCACTGCCTCATTTTTGCTACCAGCTGACTTGCCCCACCTCAGGCAATTAGAGGTGTTTGTGCGGCAAGACAAAACAGATGCGATCGCATTATCGATTTGTGATGCGGAATATGTTGAAGTAAGCCTACAAGGCACCTGGCTAACGTCAGATCCAGAGGATGAAGAGGGAATTTTTGTAACAGCAATGAACTATGCTGTTGAGTTTTTTCTCTATCAGCTGTGGCAAGAGGCTAACCATCGGGCTTCTGTTCCGAAGGATTGATCAAGAGGCGCACTTAGGTGTGCCTCTTTTTATCGCAATTTTCAATTGGGTAAAGTACCTCTTCCTTGGTTTTAGGGAGTAGGGAGTAGGGAGTAGGGAGTAGGGAAAGAGAGGGAAGTGTGGGAGCTGTGGGAGCTTTGGGGAGATGGGGAGATGGGGAGTCAGATCTGCGAATGGCGTTCCACGGAACTTACAAGGTTCCGACGCAGGTGACCCACAAAGAACCCAAACCACTCGCGCTTTGCATCAATACAATGTATTTAAAGATACTCTTAAGCCTCGAAAATTACTTCATCCCTCTCCCCACACTTCCCCATCTCCCCACAATCTTCCCCCTATTCCCTATTCCCTATTCAACATGAGTATGTCGATAGGCACCTATTTCTGGTTGAAACGGTACCACTTCCTGGTGTACCTCTACCCCCAACTGCTCTAACATCCCTTGCAAAACCGGGTCAGGAGATAACCTTAAATAGCTAGCCGTTACTTCTAAAGGCACATGGCGATTACCCAAATGATAAGCAGCTCGCAGCAAATTCACCGGTTTTTGGGAGGTGACAGTCAGTACCGGTTCTGGTTTAGCAGCAATTCGGATCATCACCTTTGTCTCTTCAGCTTCCAGTAAATCCCCATCCTGCAAGACACTGCCCCTAGGCAAGCGCAAATACAAATTTTCCCCATCCGCTGTTTCAAAGCGGTGGCGAGTTCGGGTACGCTCCTCGGCTGTTAAGGAGAGGGTAAAGCCGACTTTAGTATTCTGATTAGCTCTGAGGCGTTTCGTAAAGGTGAGCATGGGCAATTGATCATTGCTGAATTGAGACTAAAATACCAATTAAAGTAGGGTGGACAAAGGTAAGCATTCAGCATTCAGCATTCAGCATTCAGAATTCAGCATTCAGCATTCAGCATTCAGCATTCAGCATTCAGTTATCAGTTATCAGCTTTTTAATAAGAAATAAAACAGGTAAGCATTGGTTTAATCTCAGTGAAGTCACAGGCTGGAAGCCTGTGCCACAAAGCTGAGGGCTGAGGGCTGAGGGCTGACCGCTTTTGCCCACCCTACAAGCTTGACATATTGTCAATTTTGTTGTAAGCGAACTAGTTCATTGTGGATTCGCCGTTGTAACTTCTGATCGGATTGAGCGCTAACGGTAATTGAATTAAATCGAGATATGGCCAAGTCATGACTTTCAGCAATGGTTTTCGAGCGGTTACAGTAGTTTACAGCCAGATCTCGGATATTTCGACGTAGAGCTGCTATGGTTTTTACTTGGGTGCAGTTAATTTCAGGAACTATCTTGTCCTTGTCTTTGGTTAATTCCTGAATATCCTCGTAGACACCTTGACGATTTTGATCGATCGCCAGAACAGCTTTGGCGTAATTCTTCAATTCCTGACTCTTCACTTCAGATGAGGCTACTGTGGGGATAGCTGCCGTGGGGTCAGGGTCTGGACTGGAAGAACATCCAACCAAAACCACTATCATTCCGGCAAGCCATCCCAAGGGATAGATAAATTTGCTCATTAGTTTTTTGGGAGATCAGCGACCTGCACTGGCTAGCCTGTTCGCGCAGCGTCGGCTTTGCCGAAAGCTGGATTAGTCTATTTTTTACTATTGCTAGTGGCTAGCTATTATGGTTCTTTTTCTGATAACTATACCATTATCGGTGTAAACTTGATTGATAATTCCCAGGTGTACAACTCGTCTTACTGCTTGCCCAAGAGGAACGTTGAGAGCCTTACGCTTTAACCAAAAACATTTAATTATGGTTGAAGTTATGGTTGAAGTTATGCTTCAAGGGAATAAGTTGCTGATTCTTAGAGCTATATCTAGCTAAAAGCTAGCGTCAAATTTTGCTTGTTGAATACGCACTAATTCACTTTGAATCTGTTCCCGTAAATTTTGATTATCTTGCATCTCAATAGTAATTTCGTTGAAGCGTTTATTTCCTCCTTCGGGAAAATACTTAGAGACAATTACCTCTGACTGTTGGCAGTAATCTTTAGCAATCTCTTGGGCGGTCGAGGGGAGCTTATTGATGCTCTCGGAGTCATCGCACAAAATTTCTGGTGGCTCTCCTAGGATTGTAGTGATTTTTTCATAGGCAGATGCGCGAATAGGCTCTATTTGTAATAGAACTTCAGCATATTGAGTGACGTCATTAGGACTAATGTCAGAGGTGACATCTTGAGCATAGGCTGAAGTGCTAATAACAAGGGTATAAGAGTCTTCAGAAAGCTCAGGGATAAATCCAGATAGCAAACTAATAGCAGTAAGTCCTCCGACAAGTAGAGATTGGGAGAAAAGTTGGGTCAAGCTAAGTTTTAGAGAGTTAGCAGTGAGCATGATGATCAATTAAAAGCAAAATAAACAATAACCAAAACCACTAAGGGCTAGTTTAATGTGAATTAATTTATGGGGGATAAGTTCCTCATAAGGCAAGAGCTTCTGGGAATTGGGAAGTGCAGACAGGATAAATATCAAGCATGAGTATAAAAAAAATTTAACCTTCAACCTTAAAGCTAGCCTGGGTGAAGCCACTGACTGGTCTAAACTCTTGAACTGTTAAAGATTTCACAAAGTTGTATCACCTTAGTTTGTAATGTTGAAAGGGGGTCTGCTCCCGTTTTGAGGTTGAGGTCTAACTCCAGCAACACCCGCAGAGTGGAGATGAGTTGCTTGGGGGAAAGGAACTCCACGTCTTGTTTGAGGAAGTAAACTCGTTTGGGGTTATTGATATTGGCGGTGTTAGCGATCGCATTTGGATCGGTTTCGCCCTCACTCACCAGCAACTTCACCCACAACCAGGTACGAAACTGGGTAATTAAGGTAGCGACAATCTTTAAAGGAGGTTCATTCTGGTTGATCAAGGCAGCTAACAACTCCAAGGCTTTTGCCCCATCCCCTGCTCGAATCGCCTCTGCCAGTTGCAAGGTATTTTGAGTATTAGCCACTACCAGGGTGGCAACGGTACTTTCTTGTAAGGGTTGGCTGTCATACAGCGCGTAGAGTCGTAATTTTTCCAGTTCGTTGAATAACTGTCGGGTGTCATTGCTAACGGATTCGGCTAAGAGTTCAGCTGCACTATTGGTTAGTTTGACTCCAAATTCAACGGAGTACGACTTGACCCGATGCACTAGCTGCTGGGTCTTCCAGGGGGGAATCAGAGCAAACTCCCGAATCTCGGCGTACTGTTGCAGTAACTTCGTGGACTTGAGTCGTGGATCTGGTCGATGGGGGGTAGTTAGTAACAAAACGGAGTGTTTAGGAATGACTGGTATAGTACGCTCTAATTCTGCCAGTAAATTGTCCGAACATTGCTGGCAAACGGTTGTATCGACTAACCACACTAGACGTCCACCCATGCCAAACGGAGGAGTCATGACTTGATTCAAGGCTTGAATTACGGCATCTGGTTGGTCTGGGGAAATTTTGTCATAGTTAAAACTAGCCCAGTTGGGGTCAACTAGGGATTGACGGAGCTTGTCCAGGGCTTGGGCCATGGCAAAGTCATCCTTTCCCCAATAGAGGTAAATTCCCATATCAGAACACGTAAGGGGGCAAAATTGGACGATACATATCAAACTTATCTAAATCGGGTCACACGGCTTACCCTAACCGCAACCTATCAATCGCAGTTACTCAATATCCAAGAGTCACCCAAGTTTAAACGTCTCCCTAATGGCAGCAGAGAGCCTGCCCCTTTTCCTGGTTACACTGTAATCACACCACCTTGGGAGGAAGAGACTAATAACTCAACATTCTATGATAACATGCAGCAGCTCCAAAAAGAGCTTCTCCAGCAACTAGACCCGGGTTTAATGGTACCGATACCCCCGGATAGTTTTCATTTAACCTTGGCTGACTTGATTTGGGAAAATGCCTACCGAGATGCCACGGCTGAAAATCCACAGTTTGAAACTCAACTGCTTAAGTCGATACAGGCAAGTTTTGACAAGTCTGTCAGTATCAGCCAGGAAACCTCTTTAGCAAATGGTGGTAATCCTATTAGCTGGCAGCTATTGGGCTTAATGGTGATGCCCAGGGCGATTGGTGTATGTCTAGCACCCCAGGATGAACAGGCATACAATCGCATTTCCCAGCTTCGTCGGTGTATTTATCAAAATTCTGATTTAATGGCTCTAGGTATTGAACAGCAATACCATTTTACGGCTCACATCACTCTAGGATATTTCGGAGATATCCCCCAGGAGTTGGATAGCGATCGCATTAGCAATATCCTATTCGAGTTAAGTGGCCAAGCCTTAGAAGTAGAAGGGAGTGTACTATCGATTCGGCAGGCTCAATTAAGGAAGTTTGACGATATGATGCGCTTCTTGCGGGAACCAGAATGGCCAGTTTTGGAGTTTTGAGTGCTTTCGCGTGCTTAGTGTTTGAGTTGGAGCAGAGTATGGGGTGGGGATTTAGATGAAAGCATTGTCGATGCATCCGATTATGGAGCAAAGTTTTGCCATTATTGACCAACAGATTGGGGAGCATCAGTTTAATCCAGCTGAGTATGGGATTGTGCGGAGGGTAATCCATAGTACGGCGGATTTTGAATTTACCCAACTGCTTCGGTTTAGTGAAAATGCGATCGCATCTGGTATCTCTGCACTGAGCCAGGGAACACCAATTGTTACAGATGTAGGAATGGTCAAACAGGGGATAGCTAGTATGGTGGCAAAAACCTTTGGTAATCCCCTGATCGTAGCAGTAGACCAGGCACCAGTCGCTCTGCCAGGAAAGACGCGCACGGAAACTGGTTTACTCCGATGTTTCGAGCAATTTCCAGGGGCTATTTTTGTGATTGGTAATGCCCCTACGGCATTGTTGGCTTTATGTGAGCAGTTGTCCCACTCTCAGGTCAAACCAGCTTTGGTCATTGGCGCAACCGTTGGGTTTGTTTCAGTGCTGGAGTCGAAAGCTGCTTTGGCCAAGATATCCATCCCTCAGATTCGAGTTGAAGGAGCTAAAGGAGGGTCTCCAGTGGCTGCAGCTATTTTGAATGGATTGATGGTATTAGCTTGGGAGAGTGAGTAATAATATCATGTTCGGTTTAACAGTTATAAATACTCAATAATAGGGAACAGGGAACAGGGAACAGGGAACAGGGGATGAGGAGGGAGATAACCTACCAGAAGGAAGCTATGTTTTTTTATAACTGTTTATCTCAACATGATATGAAACATCCCAAAAGCCCACAAGACCCGAAGGTAACTAAAAAAGAGATGAGTAAATTTCGATTAACTCCCTTTTGTGTATTCTTTCTGTCCTTGGTGTCTTGCCAGTTGCTATAATACACTCCCAGCTTAATTCCTATTATTCTGAAAACAGATTAAAGATCAGATATAGCAATCCTAAATGAATTGTGATAATTTTTGTTCCCTACTCCCTGTTCCCTGTTCCCTACTCCCTGTTCCCTGTTCCCTGTTCCCTGTTCCCTTTGCAATAGCAGCAAAACCATGACCTCGATCCATGTAGTCGGCATTGGTTTAGACGGAGCAGCTAGCTTAACTGATCAAGTCAAGCAGCTCGTAGAACAAGCGACGCTATTGGTAGGAAGTGAGCGCCATTTGGGGTATTTTCCCAACCACCAAGGGTCACAACTGGTATTGGGGAATTTTACTGACGCTATTGAATTAATTCGTAAGCAGCTCGATGGTGCGGATCACGATACCCTAATCGTAGTGTTGGTGAGTGGTGATCCCTTGTTTTTTGGCTTAGGACGATTGCTGCTAAGCCAACTTCCCCCCTCAAGCCTGAGGTTTCATCCCCATGTCAGTGCGATTCAGCTGGCCTTCAGTCGAATTAAGGTTGCTTGGCAAGATGCTAAGGTAATCAGTGCTCATGGCCGTTCTATGGAACAACTAATCCCAGCCTTGAAGCAGGGAGTTGACAAGATTGCGGTGTTGACGGATGGGACAAATACACCTGAAGCGATCGCTAAATTATTGCTAGCGCTAGATTTACCCAGTTGCTACCAGTTCTGGGTATGTGAAAATTTGGGAGGTATGGATGAACGGGTGCAATGTCTTGGTGTAGAAGCAGTATTGAACCAGACCTTTGCGCCCCTGAATGTGGTGGTATTACTACGTCATCCTGATTCCGTTGACCAATCTCTAGATACAGACTCCTTACCGATACTGGGATTACCAGATCAGACATTTACTAGTTTTAGCGATCGCCCTGGTTTAATGACCAAGCGAGAAATCAGGCTGCTGTTACTAGGAGAGTTAGCCCTCAAACCAGGGCAAACAGTTTGGGATATTGGTGCAGGCACAGGTTCAGTTTCCATTGAAATTGCTCGTTTATCGAACACCTCTCAGGTGTATGCTATTGAAAAAACAGCAATGGGGAGTACTTTGATTGAGCAAAATTGTCAACGTTTGGGCGTTACTAATGTTACCTCAATTCATGGTTCAGCACCGGATGTTTTGAAGAATTTACCAACACCAAATCGGGTTTTTATTGGCGGTAGTGGGGGTAATTTGCACTCAATTTTGGATTACTGTGATACTCGCTTAGACCTCGATTGTATTTTAGTGTTAGCATTAGCAACTGTAGAGCATATTAATACAGCCTATAGTTGGTTTGAATCTAAACGTTTCCCTCCTTCCGAGCGCGGGATTAGAGCAAATTCCTTCCCCCCCTTATTAAGGAGGGGGGATTCTTTCCCCCCCTTATTAAGGGGGGTTAGGGGGGATCCTTGGAATTATCAATGGTTACAGGTGCAGTTATCGAAGTCGGTACCTGTGGGCAAACTAACTCGGTTTAATCCTCTCAATCCGATCACTATTGTGACGGCTTGGAAGTGCTGAGTTTGAGAGTGGTGAGTTCGTAAATGCTGAATTCTGATACCCTATCTGCCAATCTCCCCATATCCCCACAAGTTGCGGTGTCATTAGCTGATATTATTCCTACTGTTGCCTATTGCCTCTTGGCCTTTGGGACTATGTTTACAACTCAAATAAAACCGCTATATGTAACTTTTGATACAAATTGAAATGGGTTGACTCTGATATCCTTAGCAAAACCAAAATTAATGTAAAGTTGAAAGGGCTTTACCAAAAGGAAACACAAAATATAGACAGAGTTGTCATGGGGTGGAGTTAAAGAATTTGTAGTATCCTATACGGGCAGCTCTTCTTATGCTTTTAGGTATTGGGTATGTATTAGACCAAACATCTTGAATATCCAGATTAACCCCATGGAATTTCTTTTGTATATATTGTACTTGACAAAATGCCTATTGAGTTTGGTATATATATTGTACTTGGCGAAATACATGAACAGGAGGCGGGAGCTTTCCCAAATCGGCAGATCAACTGGCTTTTCACAAATGCACAAAAAAGTGGTATTCTAGTACTCGCAAATACTACACTGTCAAAACCTACAGTAGTACCTAAAGTGTGGTAGCTTTGGAAAACGATTAGATGGGAGCAATTAAAGTCAACAGGAGCAATACCATTTTGTTAGAGATATCGAATACTTATCGATCATCAAATGCCTGATTAGAGTGTTCTTTTGGGGTTGCTGAATCTTCGAATCAATAGGAGTAGGGTGGCCATCCTGCCGCCCCGGAAATATTGATAATGGGCAAGATGCCCATTCCACCAAGATTTCCGTTCTACAAAACTCCTTTAATCCTTCTATTATTAAGCAACGCCAGCTTTGGAAAAAAAGAAACCGCAATAATCTCAGAAAGTGGGATATCAGCGTTGTAAAGACAAATCAATTCAAAGAATAAGAATATGTTAACTAATCAAAAAAAAGACTCTTCAGACGTGAATCAGGAAGCTTTAACAACTATTCCGGCTATAGATGAGCAGTTAGCCCAGAAACTAGAAGAGCAATGGAAGCCCCAGGCTCTAACAGATGGGGGGCCATTACCATCTGAGCCGGATGCTCCTACTACCCTACCCCAAGTTTTAGAAAGATCAGCAGAGCAAATCGTCGGAGAAAGCATTGTATATCTCCAGGGAGATGGCTCGGAAATAGTCCAATCATATGCAGAATTATTAGAAGAAGCTCAGAAAATCCTAGCGGGTTTAAGAAAGCAAGGATTAACCCCTCAAGACAAAGTAATTTTACAATTAGAAAAAAGTTGGGACATAATACCGGCTTTCTGGGGATGTATTCTCGGGGGGTTTGTGCCGACAATTATGGAAGCACCTATTACCTACGTAGAATCTAACCCGATCGCTAAGAAGCTGCGTCAGATTTGGGAATTTTTAGACAAACCTTTCATCATTACTAACAAAGAGCTGCCAGAAAAAATCCACTCCTTTTTATCAGGATCTGAGCAAAAAGTAAGCTGCATTGAAACCTTAAGGCACAACGCCCCAGATAAATCCTATTACCCCAGTCAGCCAGAGGAAACGGCATTTTTTAATCTCACCTCTGGCAGTACGGGAATCCCCAAATGCGTGAGACTGACCCACCGCAATCTCATCTCTCGCTCCAGGGGAGCCAATATTCTCAATCACCATCAACCAGAAGATGTAATCCTGAATTGGCTGCCTTTTGACCACATCGGCAGCATCTGCGACTGGCATATCCGTTGTATCGAATTGGGCTGCAAACAAGTTTACGCAGCAAAGGAATATATTTTAGGTCGCCCTCTCAACTGGTTGGATTTAATTGATAAATACAGAGTCAACTATAGCTGGGCTCCTAACTTTGCCTATTCTCTGGTTAATGACTTGCTGGAACGAGAACCAAATCAAACCTGGGATTTGTCTTGCGTGCAATTCTTACTCACAGCAGGGGAAGCTGTTTCTTCCCAAGCCGTAGAGGAATTTATGGAGAATATGGCAGCCTATGGTTTGAGTAAAACTGCGATTCGCCCCGCGTTTGGGATGGCAGAGTTGGGTTCGGGGATAACCTATTATCAGCCCACACCAGAGGCTCCTTTAAAGTTCCATCGGGTAGATAAAGACTCTTTAAAAGGAACCATTAAACGAGTCGGGGCAGAACATCCCAACAGCAGCATTTTCGCAGACCTAGGGCCAGTTATCCCAGGAGTAACGATTCGGATTGTCGATGAAGAAAATTCGATTTTGCCCGAAGATACTATAGGTCACTTGCAAGTATGTGGCGATGCAGTTTCTCCAGGTTACGATAAAAATCCTGAAGCGAATCAGGCATCTTTTCTAGAAAATGGTTGGTTTGATACTGGAGATTTAGGTTTCATCACCAACGGACACTTGGTGTTGACCGGTCGAGCCAAAGAGACCATTATTATCAATGGCGCAAATTACTACAGTCAGGAAATTGAAACTGTAGTCGAAGAAGTAGAAGGGGTCGAAGTTTCCTATACCGCAGCTTGTGCGGTTCGAGATGGAGGTGGCTCAACAGAAAAACTAGGGATTTTCTTCCATTTGACGACTCAAAAAGATGAAGAAATACTGCCGCTGTTGCAGACGATTCGAAAGCAGGTGATTTCCAAAATCGGGGTCAATCCAGATTACTTGATTCCCGTTGCTCGGGAGGTGATTCCGAAAACCGCTATCGGAAAAATCCAACGCTTACAATTGAGTAAGGGTTTTGAAGCCGGAGAATTTACCCAAATTCTGAAACAGTTGGGTGATCAAAATGCCCGATCGAGTAAGGAAAAGATTGCCCCCCGCAACAAATTAGAACATCAACTGGCTTCGATTTGGCAGGATGTGCTGGGAATTCCAACCGTCGGTATTGAAGATAACTTCTTTGAACTGGGGGGGAATTCGATCGTGGCAATGGCCCTGGTGAACAAGCTACAAGACGAACTGAACAAAATTCTGCACCCAGTTGCCCTGTTTGACGCGCCAACAATTGCTACATTAGCTGAATATCTTCAAGAAAATTATTCGGAGCTAGCTGAGGAAACAGAAGGTAAAGTTGTCAGTAAGACAAGTAAGACATTAGTAGAGAAACTGAACACCCAGCAAATTGGTCAGATGCGGCAATATTTACTGCATCACCTTTGTGGGGAATCTGTTCAATCCGATACGTCTGGTAATAAAAATAAACAAGCTATTTTCATCCTCTGTACCGGACGCTCTGGTTCTACTTTATTAAGGGTGATTATGGCCGGACACCCACAACTTTTCGCACCACCAGAGTTGTATCTGCTTTCGTTTAATACTCTTGCGGAACGCAAAGCTGCTTTTTCTGGGCGCAATAATTTCCTGGGAGAAGGGGTAATTCGCGCTATCATGGAAATCAAAAACTGTGATGGGGAACAAGCACAGCAGATTATGGAGGAGTTAGAGGAACAAAACTTGAGTACCAAGGAGTTTTTCTCTTTGATGCAAGAGTGGCTGCCTGGTCAAATCATAGCTGATAAGACTCCACCTTATGTGTTTAACCCAGAAGTTCTGCAACGTGCGGAGGAAGAGTTTGAAAATCCCCTTTATATCCACCTCCAGCGCCATCCCCTGGCCACAATTCGTTCAATGAAAGAGGCCAGGTTAGATTTGTTGGTGGCCATGGAAGAAAACCAGTTCTCAGTGGAGCAAAAAGGAGAATTGATGTGGTTGATAAGTCACCAAAATATATTAGAGTTCCTCAAGAATATACCCAGTTCCCGTCAGCATCAGCTTAAATATGAAGACTTAGTGCAGCAACCCGAAACTACTGTTCATCAGTTATGTGAATTTATCGGGATAGATTTCCATCCCGATATGCTCCAACCTTATAAGGAAAAGAAGCAGCGCATGACCGATGGGGTTCACGCTGTATCCAGGATGATGGGAGATCCTAAATTCCACACTTACAAAGGGATTAATGCCAAAGTTGCTGAGCGCTGGAAGGAAGAATATAAGGTAGACTTTTTGAGCCCAGAAACTTGGAAGGTAGCAGAGTCTTTGGGTTACGATCGCCCCTCGGAGAATTCCCTCAGCAATTCCTTACCCCTTACCGTCGAACAAGAATACATGTGGTGGCGTGCACATCCAGAGGGACTTTACAACAACACTTGGCGCATTTGGCGCATTGAAGGCCCATTAAACCTCAAGGTCTTGCAGGAAGCGATTAAAGAAATTGCCCGCCGTCACACTCCCCTCCACACCACTTTGGAAAAAGTAGATGGTTCTGTGGTACAGGTGGTACGCCCAGAAATGGAGCCAGCTTTTGAAATAGTAGACTGCCCCAACATACCAGAAAACGAAGAGTCCCAGGTAATCCGGAACTATCTCGAAGAATGTTCCCTGCGTCAGTTCGACTTAGTCAACGGTCCGATGCTGCGGGTTAATATCCTGCGTTTGAGCGAAACCTCCCATATTCTCATGCCCTGCATCAACCACGCGACCACTGATGCTTCGTCTTGGGGCTTATTCATTCATGAATTAAACGCTCTCTACTCGGCCTTTGCTTCTGGACAGCCCTCACCCTTGCCACCACTGGCCATGACATTTACCGACTATGCCCAGTGGTATCAGCAATGGCTGCAGGCAGGGACCTTGGACAAGTGCCTCAACTACTGGCGAAAAACCCTGGCGGGAGCGGAACTTTTGGAGTTACCGACCGATCGGCCCCTTCCAGCCAACCCCACATTTCGCCAAGGCTCCGAACCGTTAAAGATTAGTCCCGACTTGAAGAGTAGCTTGGAAAACATCAGTAAGAAAGCCGGGGTAGTTTTATACGTTACTTTATTGTCAGCCTACGGAGTAGTTCTTGGAAGTGTTGCTAACCAAGAAGACTTTGCCATTGATTCCATCTTCGTCAATCGCCTGAGGAAAGAAGCTCAATCCTTAATTGGCCCTTTTGGCAATATCCTACCCCTGCGTTTGGATTTAAAAGGCGATCCTACTTTTGCCGAATTACTTGATCGCATACAGCAAACTGTCCGTAATGGTTACGCCCACAATAGTTTGCCTTTTCTTCAACTCGTGGATATCTGGAAAGCCCAAGGCAAGCAATTCAAATATCCTACCTCCGTAGGTTTCAATGTGATTAATGCAACCAACTCCGAACAACTGGAACTACCTGAAATGGAAGTCTCATTTATCGGGATGAAAAAGAAAGCTGTAGTCAGAAACCTACATTTGCGGATGTTGGCTAAAGACGGAGGTTATAGCGCTGACTTCAGGTACATTACCGATATCTTGGACGGCACGACAGTTGCTCGCATTGCCAGAAAATACCACTTTCTTCTGGAAACTGTAGTAAAGGAGCCCCAAAAGCCCCTTTCTCAATTACGAGTAATGCTTGATCGAGTAGAGTAACTAGATTCCCTCCGATTTTGAACCCCGTTGAAAAAGTCCCCTGAAAACTAGGGGACTTACTCCTACATATTTCACCACTAAAAAACTGAGCCAAATATTCCACAGCGCTTTAGAGAAAGCTGTAGCGATAGCTGCCCCTACTCCACCGATGAGGGGAATAGCGATCGCATTTAACACGATATTGAGAATAGTCGCATAAATAAAAACGGGTAAAGATTTATTTTGATGACCCGTCATCACCATCAAATAGCCTACAGAACCACAT
Source organism: Moorena sp. SIO3E8 (assembly GCF_010692445.1). Lineage (NCBI taxonomy): Bacteria > Bacillati > Cyanobacteriota > Cyanophyceae > Coleofasciculales > Coleofasciculaceae > Moorena > Moorena sp. SIO3E8. Next base: position 22,796 of record NZ_JAAHHM010000072.1, read on the forward strand.
AAAGCACTTACTAAATTGCCTAAAACCAAAATTTTGAGTTGCAAACTCGCTGCGATAAATTCTGAGCCAAATATTCCTAAAATGGGTTGACTGAAGACGGTGAGCAATAAGGAAATAGCCATAGAAGGCCAGAAAATCCACAGGGCAACTGCAGAAACCACCTTTTGCAGACCCTCGATATTGTTTTTAGCGTAAAGGGCTGCGAAACTGGAAGCGGCGACTATATTGATAATGCTCAGCACAACACTAACCCATTGAGCCGTATTCACGGCCGCACCGTACATCCCTGCTTCCTTTGCTCCCAATATTGAACCAACCATAATCGTGTCGATTTTACCAAGAATTTTCAAAAAACTCTGCTGTAATAACAAAATGAAAGCGACACCCAACCACTCTCGAATGGCATAGACCGGTTTGCTGGCTTCAAATTCTTCATTTAACTTAAACAATAACAATCCAAACTGGAATAACAGGGCAGCTAGGAAGGCGATTTCAGCGATCGCGATCGTAGAAATTCCGGTGAGGTCATGACTTGTCTGTATGAACAGAAATGCGCCACAGACTACCAAAACCGGCCAAATTATTTGTGATGGCGCGTAGGCTAAAGTAACATCCTTAGCAGCTCTGGAAGTTTCCAATTGCAAATTTACCAAGGCTTGTAGTGGTATCAGACCGATACCTATTAATAAAGGAGTGGCATAAGCAAAGGGGTGGTAATAATTCAGCAGTAAAATTACACCAGCAGCTAGCAAGCTAAGCAAAAGACTAGCCAGAATAGTAATCAACCAGCTACTGCGCACGATCCCCCGCAACAGTCCCCATTCTTCTTTCACCTGGTACTCGGAGACAAAGCGCAAAACGGTATGGGGTAAACCCAATCCTGCGGGAATTGCTAAGAGGATAGACCAAGCAATCACATATTCATAAATGCCATACTCAGTGGTACCCATCCATCGCGCCAGGAATATCTGCACTACATAAGTCAGAAGAATACCTGCAAATTTTATGATCAGAGCTATTCCAGCTTCTTTAGCCAGAATACCTAAGTTAAGATTTTCGTCGGTAGTGGAAGATACGGTTTGAGTCATAAATTTTATTGAAATCAAAGAAACGGGGTGAAAAGCCAGCTACAAGCCTGATGGATTGCAAAAACATAAGACAGTTATATAGCATTTGTAGTTGAAATGTAAACCTGTATGGTCTTTTTTGATTGTCCAATAACACTGAGGATCTCTTTACCCTCTTGCATGGATGCCTTTTTCAGTAATTCGTATGTTTACAACCCAGATAAGTAGTCGGACAAAATTAGGTTTAACTGTTGAAATAGGGAGCAGGGAGCAGGGAGCAGGGAGCAGGGAGCAGGGAGCAGGGAGCAGAGAGACTTTTGCCAACTTTACAAAAGTTAACACAGTTTCGTTTATTTTTGTCTAGGTACTTACAAAAGCTTTAAGCATATACTGATGACTGAATGCTTACGATAAAAGTGACAAGAGAATGGGAATATTGTCAAGTTTACAGCGGTTTGCAATTCAGTTAGGTACAAAGTTCTTGGTTTTTAGGGAGCAGGGAGCAGGGAACAGGGAGCAGGTAAGAGGTAAGTCGGAAGTGGTAAGTCGGAAGTGGTAAGTCGGAAGAAGGACAACAATCCTGTGTACCTGATAGTTATGGAAAGCGCCATATATGTTAATTTATGATTCTAAAAAATTTGGCAGCCTTTTTAACCTGAATATTTCCAGTATAAAAGCTCGAAAATCGAACTACTAAAACGATAGTTATCGTTTACTGAAAACACAATTTTTATTTAAAAAAATGATTAATTATTGGAAATAAATAAATTACTTTTTATTCGCCTTTGCTTCAAAATATTCTATTACATCAATCCTCAAAGGTAAAGTTACTTGTTGCTTTAATTTTTTGGCATAAGGATTGGGTCGGCTTTTCATATTGGCAGCGATGCAGCGCGGTCTTGGGGAGGCAGCGCGGTCTTGGGGGTCTCCCCCCGGAGACGAAACCTGATTACGTTGAGCCTTTATGGTTGGTAGGCTATGCAGAAAAGGGTTAAAACTTATTGATTAAGGCGAGCCTGTCTTACGGTAACTTCGGCGTAGCCGACGCTTGGCCGTAGGCCACGCCAAAGGCGAACGCGAACAAACCATGAGCGACTGCCGTGGTTTCCCCCATGAGCGACTGCATCAAGACAAGGTCATATTCTGGTTTTATGACCAATTTTTTAGAAGGATTTACCAACACTAAAACGATTGTTTAGTGTTGGTAGTGGTATAAAATTAAAATCAATTATGGATTAATTTGAGACTTTTTTATACCTCGATTGTGTTTTACTGTTAGCCTTAGCAACAGTTTAGCAGATTAATACAGCTTATAGTTGGTTTGAGTCTAAACGTTTCCCCCCCTTATCAAGCTAGGGGGGATACTTGGAATTATCAATGGTTACAGGTGCAGTTATCAAAGTCGGTACCTGTGGGCAAGCTAACTCGGTTTAATCCTCTCAATCCGATCACTATTGTGACGGCTTGGAAGTGCTGAGTTTAAGAGTCTTGAGTTCATAAGTGCTGAGTTCGTAAGTGCTGAATTTTGATACCCGATCTGCCAATATCCCCATCTCTCCACAAGTTGCGGTGTCATTAACTGATATTATTACTACTGGAAGACTTTTGAAAAATGCTCAAAAAAACGTCCGGAGTATTGGCAAGTGTTAACACCAGGACACATCGAAGCAAATTCTATGGCTCATCTCCAATGTGCTGTATGTGGTAAAGAATATCCGCTAGAACTGCGTTATCGTTGCCAATCTTGCGATGGAGGTGTGTTGAATGTTGTGTACAGAGGTAATCAAAAGGTAGAATCTGGTTCCGGACTGCAGCGTTTTAAAGATTTTGTTCCGATTAAACCCCTGCCAGAATTTTATTGTCCAGAAACTCCTCTAATTCGATTCGACAATGCTCACTATGTTGACCATGATGGCATTTACTGTAAAGTAGAAGGGGCTTTAGCAACAGGAAACACCAAATATAGACAGAGTTGTATGGCAACACCGGGGTTGTTATGGGGTGGAGTTAAAGAATTTGTGGTCTCCTCTACAGGCAACTCTTCTTCTAGCTTTATGTATTGGGCCAAAGAGCTTGAAGGTCAAATTAGGGTTCATGTCTTTGTTCCCTCAACCCATAGACATCGCTTAAAATTTCAGAGTCCCTATGCCACCATCCATGAAACAGATGTAGATTTTGTGGAAACTGGCAAGTTGGCCAAAGACTATGCTCAAGATCATAATCTATTTTGGGAAGGAGGCTTTTTCAACTTCTTTCGTCGGGAAGGTCTCAAAACAGGGTATATGGAAGGAGCAACCCAAAGGGACTTCCAAGTTGATGTAGTCTTTCAACCCATTAGTAGCGGGATGGGGTTTTATGGGGGATATTTTGGCTTCAAGCAGCTTTTAGCCAATGGGTATATTAAGAAAATGCCTCGTTTTGTTGGTGTCCAGCAAGATACTTGTGCTCCTGTTTATACGGCATTTCATGCTAATAGAGAACAAATTGCTGATGAGGATATTATCCGCAACCCCACTGGAAAGGCTGAGGCTATTCTTAGAGGCAATCCTACCGCAACCTACTCTTATTTGCGCGGTCTAATTCTAGACACTCAAGGAACGGTTGTTGCCCCAACCCAAGCAGAACTTCTGAAAAGCTATGAGGTTTTACAGCAAGCTGGGATTTCTGCTTGTCACACTGGGGCATTGTCTTTGGCAGCGTGTAAAAAGTTGATTCTTGACGGGTGGATTTCCCCTGAAGAAAAATGCTTGCTGATGGTGACTGGAGGACGGATGTACTAGGGCGCGTTCGCGTAGCGTGGCCATTCGCGTAGCATGGCCTTTTGGCCAAGGCCAAGGCCAATCGCATTTTCCCTTTGCTGTTATTCACTCTTGAACAGCAAAGGAAGTCGATTTAACGATATATATCCCCAGTATAACCAGAGAAAATGCTACATAGTTCCATAAATTCAAGCTCGACTCTTTTTATTTATGTCTTAGTTGCTCCTCTAGCCATTGAGTGTCCAATTCCAGAAACTCAGCAGTCCACGTGAAAGGTTCATCGATAAACTTGCTCCCCAGAGTAATACAACTATCTAAAAATGGGGTATCTACTCCTGTGAGGCGGGCTAACACCTGTAGTGGAAAAGCCCCAAAGGGTAATTCTTCTGAGAGATAGCGATGATGGGGATTCCTAAGAGTAGAATTGTCAAGTGCTTTGATCTGGTGAATGTGTTCGTAAAGCGATGGGCCAGTAGTTCCATAGGCTGTCTTAAAATAATCGTACATATCGCTTAGATCAGGAAACCCTAATGCCTTGGCTATGGCTAGACGATCGCGATCGAAATCACCAATCAAATTAGCAGTGCGAGGACCCATACCTCGGTAAATGTTATAATTTTCTCCTAGCTCCCATCTGGTTAAAGAGGCGATGATTAAGGGAACGTGAAAAACATCATTACATTTATCCAAGTTTACTTCTAAACTCGAAGACAGTGGACGCAAATTCTCGAACAAACCTTGATAGGTAGCAACAATCCGCTCTGTCATATCCGAGTTTTGGGCAGCGACTTTGAACTGTTTTTTAAACCTCTTTATAGCTACTTGGTCGTCAGCGTTTCCTCGACAAGCAAAGGGGGTATTGTTTACATCTGCAACTGCGGGTAATTGGGTTTCACTCATGCCAAATTATTTTTGCCACACTTTGCAGAAAACTCGACCTGAAAAACGGCTAGAACAAATCAACAAAATATTGGTTTGAGGGGTCATATACTCCCCCAAAATCCGGGCATAAGATTCAACATCCTGACCTCGACAGCCAATCACAATATTATTGGGTAATTTGCCATCATGAGTGGCGGCAATTTCCTCAATCTGGTTAGAACAAGCTGCAATTGGATAATTACCCGGTGAACATACACCCGTTGAACGAACAATCTTAGTTTGACTAATTGAAGAAGAACGACGAGAAAACAGATCAACGTTATGGCCTTGAGAACTCAGGTGAACTGCTGTGGCTAAACCTACATCTCCTCCACCCACAACAAGGTAATTATCTTGTGACATATCTTGTGACATAAAAAAATATCCTTTAAGCTCTATAATTGTGAATATGTAATTTAAATTATGAACAGCTTATCACAAGAGTTTCACCGATTTTTATGCAGGTTAACTGTAATCTCGAAATTATTGATAATGGAGGTAGCTTATTGACATAGACGCATCAGATTAAAAGTTTTATCATACTAAAAAATAACTTTTTTATGTATTTTTGGATACAAACTTACATTAGCTTACCCTGGTTTAAGTTCCGCTACTCAAACGATAGTTCTCGTTTACTGACAACACAATTGTGAAGGTATAAATTGATTAATTCTTGGGAAGAAATTCCTTTTTATTGCGCCTTTGTTTCAAAATATTCTATTACATCAATACTCAAAGGCAAAGTTACTGGTTGCTTTAATTTTTTGGCATAAGGATTGGGGCGGCTTTTCATCTTGGCAAGGTCATATTCTGGTTTGTTTTATCCTCGATAGTGTTTACTTTCATTTTTGGTGGCTTTGCGGGCTGAAATGATTCTGATTACTGATTGCTCTTATCGGTAACAATTAACAATAAGTAAAAATCGGTCTTCTATATCAGAGGTTGTCTGAGAAGTCTCATTTGCTACATCCAAGCCCCCGTTGGTCCCCCAATTTTGGGGGACTTTTAGAAGCAAATTGACTCTTATTCCCCCCAAAGTTGGGGGGCTAGGGGGGCAAAATTCAGTATAAAAAAACTTTTCAGATATCCTCTCAGAATGATCTTCGTCCCAAAACTGGATTGCCGCTAGTAGCAATAGGCAATCAAACCACACAAAACATTAAAGGGTTGGCACTTTCGGGTGGATCTCATTTTTATTATTTGACCCAACAGTGGTGCGTTACGGGGCGGACTGTCCCAACTCTGGCTACCGATAAAATGAGGGCTACCCTAACGCACCCTACTGGCGTGGCACACCTAAAAACGTTTGTTGGGTTGAGCGGTAGGGAAACCCAACAAAGCGTTACTGGTGTTGGGTTTCATTCTTCAACCCAACCTACGCTTATTGCACCAAATTAGCTGTGCCACGCCACTACGGAACTACTTATCCAAAACTGATGTCCAGACCTGTAAATTCCCTAACCAAGAATTTAGCTGTCCACGATTACAACCTGCAGCTTCCCCTTCTGCCTCTAAACTAATGGAATGATTTCCTGAGGAAACAGGGCCGAGATCAATTTGATCTGAGGTCAAGGGAAGGCTGCTGAACTGGCCAGATGCGCCCTTCCACCCAAGGGTACCTGTAGAACGAACACGGTCACCGTCAAGGTAGAAATGGATTTTAATTGGGCTGCAATGAGTAGGGGGGACGACATACTTAACTTTTAAGACACCGCGCGTTGTTACATCTATTGCGAAGCGGTTACTGCATACTTGGCCACTGCCATTACAACTTACTTTTTCTGGGCCAAAATTTTGAGACTCGATTCTCTCCTTATCAAACAAATTAGGAAACAAATCAGGCACAATCTGGATCACGGGTGCATCTCCTAAAAGCTGTTTGATTCGGTGGTGCGTTACGGGGCGGACTTTCCCAAAGCTGGCTACGAGCTGGAAAATGACGGCGAGCCGCCCCTAACGCACCCTACGTAATATTTTCAAATATGAGATGCACCCTGGATCACAGCTGCCCCCAGTACACCAACCAGGCCAATTACAGCGACAATTATCTGTATCTTATGACTTTTATCTTGACCACTCATCCCACTTTACCAAAGGTGATGGTCATCGACGTTCGATGACTTTTCGTTTTGTAGTTTTACCTAATTTATAATTATATATTATAAGGAGTAAATATTAAATGGGTGGACATTGTTCCGAGTCTGTTACCAGTTTTTCCTAGTTCATGCAGTTCATCTAGGGTGGACAGTAGTTGATACAGCTTCACCAAGCTGGGCTTTGCACCTTGATGAACACTGCCCACCCTAAGATTAATAAAAATGATGCAAGATTCCAGTGTTAATCAACTGAAATCTTGCTAGCTTACTCAAATTTCAAAAACCTAAGCCATCAAGCGTTGCTGAATCAAGGAATGAATGTCCAATCATCTGGTTTTGGTCAAGCCCCCTAAATCCCCCAAGTTTGGGGGACTTTGAAAGTCTTGTTCCCCCCAAACTTGGGGGGCTAGGGGGGCAAAACCATACCCATAATCAGCAACGCCAGCCATCAAGCAGTAAAATATCTAGCGATTGGGTGATAAGCTACAATTGCTGTCGTAGATTGCTCTGGATACAACTGCTCACTCTCATCCATGTATAACTTAATGCGATCGCATTCCAACAAATCCAACTGCTTGTACTGATCCTGGAGATTTGGACAAGCGGGATAGCCAAAACTATACCGTGAACCCTGATAGCGCTGAGCCAACACATCCCGAATGCTATCGGGTTCTCGATCTGCGAACCCTAACTCCCGACGAATCCGAGCATGACTCCACTCCGCCAAGGCTTCAGCCATTTGTACCGCCAATCCGTGGTAATACAAATAATCGGTATATTGATCACCATCAAATAATTTCTTAGCGTACTCTGTGGCAATATCACCTACAGTTACCGCCTGCATCGGGAACACATCGAATTGACCTGGTTCTGCAAACTCCTTCGGTAAAAAGAAATCCGCTATACACAAACGCTTACCAGACCGTTGCCGAGGAAACTCAAATCGTGCCACCTCTTGCAATTCCTTCGAGTCTTTAGCGGCTTCGGAATTCATCCCTTGGGCATCATAAATTATCAAGGAATTCCCCTCAGCTAAACAGGGAAAATATCCATACACCACCTGGGGATGTAACAAGTTCTCAGCAAGAGTTTTTTCCTTCCATTTGGCCAGAATTGGGTCAACCTTTTCCTTCAAAAACTGATTATACTCTTCCCTCGACTGGCCCTTTGGCTTCCGAAACTGCCATTGTCCAGCAATCAACGCCTGCAAATCCAGATACCAAAAGATTTCCTCGAAGGAAATATCTTCTGGCTGGAGTATCTTGGTTCCCCAGAATGGCGGTGTTGGACGCTCAATATCCAAGGTTACCCCTTCCGAACGATTAGTATCTGGGGGAGTTGAAACGGGAGTTGCTGGTTTAGAGTTGTCTTGTGAACCATTCTCCTGCAACTTGTCAACCGCTGAACCATTCTGTTGCAACTTGTCAATGGGTAAGGTGTCAACGGCTGCACCATTCTCTAGCTCATCGATAAACCCTTTGATATCATCCCAGTTACCAGCTGATTTTGCTGGCATTAACTTATCCATGAAATGGAGGTCAGAAAAGGCATCTTTACCATAAACCACCTGACCGTTGTAGGTATTCTGGCAGTCCTTATGGACAAACTTTGGTGTTAGGGCAGCACCCCCTAGAATAACTGGTACCGTAATTCCCCGCTCATTAAAGGTTGCCAGATTATCCTTCATAAAGGCGGTAGACTTCACCAGTAGCCCACTCATGGCAATACAGTCAGCATTGTGCTTTTCATAAGCATCAATAATATTGTCTACTGGCTGTTTAATCCCCAAGTTAATCACCTCGTAGCCATTGTTGGACAAGATGATATCCACTAAATTCTTGCCAATATCGTGAACATCTCCTTTCACCGTAGCAATTACAAAGGTACCTTTAGCATTCTTCCCTGCTTCGGATTTTTCCATATATGGCTCTAAATAAGCCACTGCTGCCTTCATGGTTTGAGCGGATTGTAATACAAACGGCAGCTGCATTTGCCCAGAACCAAATAGTTCTCCTACCACTTTCATACCGTCGAGCAAAAAGGTATTGATAATCTCCAGGGGAGGATATGTTTCTCGGGCTTTCTCCAGTTGTTCTTCTAAACCAATCCGTTCCCCATCAATAATATGACGCTTGAGCCGCTCTTCTACCGATAGGTTTTCATCTTGAGAGCGATCGCGTTTTGTGGTTTTACCTTCAAACAGGGTAGTCAGCTCGGCCAAGGGGTCATAGGTACACACATCCCCATCAAACTCTCGCTGATCATAAATCAGTTTTCGACAAACCTCTTGATGCTCTGGCTCAATCTTGGCTAAGGGTAAAATCTTACTAGCACTAACAATGGCTGCATCCATCCCCACTTGCATTGCTTCGTGCAAGAACATGGAATTAAGCACAATTCGTGCGGCTGGGTTTAGTCCAAAGGAAATATTAGAAACCCCCAGGATAACATGACACCCAGGCAATTCTTCCCGAATCCGACGAATGGATTCGATTGTCCCTTTGCCGTTTTCCCGGTCTTCCTCAATTCCTGTGGAAATTGGTAACGCTAGCGTATCAAAGAAGAGTTCATGAGCTGGGATACCATATGCGATCGCATCGTTATAAGCACGTTTAGCAATTTCAAACTTCTTATCCGCTGTCCGCGCCATACCATCTTCATCGATAGTACCAATTACCACTCCCGCGCCATAGATTTTAGCTAACTCCAGTACCTTATAGAACCTAGGTTCCCCATCTTCGTAGTTAGTCGAGTTAAGGATACACTTACCCCCAACCACCTTTAAGCCAGCCTCCATCTTTTCCCATTCCGTGGAGTCCAGCATCAGGGGTAAGGTGGAATTTGTGACTAAACGGGAGGCCAATTCGTTCATATCCCGCACTCCATCCCGTCCCACATAGTCCACGTTAACATCTAGGACGTTAGCCCCTTCCCGAATTTGGGATTTAGCCAAAGATACCAATCCATCCCAATCTTCTGCATTCAGCATGGTGCGGCACTTTTTAGAACCACTAGCATTAAGCCGTTCACCAACAATTAGGAAAGAATTATCTTGCTCATAAGGCTGGGAGCTGTAAATCGATGCTGCTGACGGTTCATACTTAGGATGCCGTTCCTTCGGGGTCAGGGTTTGGGCAAACTCCGCTAACTGTTGAATATGAGCTGGCCTAGTACCGCAACAGCCACCAATAATTTGTACTCCCAAATCCTCTACAAAATGCATCAGTGCCATCCGCAGTTCCATGGGAGTAAGCCTGTAGTGAGCTTGCCCTCCGACATTTTCCGGTAATCCAGCATTAGGGATACAGGAAACCACAAATGGGGAACATTCAGACAAGTATTTGATATGTTCCTTCATTTGCTCTGGCCCAGTGGCACAGTTAAGACCAAGGATATCAATCGGGTAAGGCTCTAGAATCGTTAGCGCCGCATTAATTTCTGACCCTACCAGCATAGTACCCATCACTTCCATAGTGATCGATACCATCAGTGGCAGTCTTGCCCCTTTTTTTTCAAATACCTCTTCTATGGCATTCAGGGCTGCCTTAATTTGCAGCACATCCTGACAGGTTTCCACGATCAGCAAATCAGAACCGCCATCATACAACCCTAAGGCTTGTTCCACATAGGCGTTCTTCAAGGTATCAAAATCAATATGTCCCAGGGTAGGGAGTTTAGTCCCAGGACCCATGGACCCGGCCACAAACCTAGGTTTTTCTGGAGTGGAGTATTCCGCTGCCATCCGTTTCGCTAGTTCCGCAGCAGCTTTATTGAGGTAATAGGCTTGGTCAGCTAGATCATATTCTGCCAGTACAATCGAGGTACCGCCAAAGGTATCGGTTTCAATCACATCTGCTCCCACCTCCAGGAAGCCCCGATGCACCTTTTCCACTGCTTCTGGTTTAGTATGGACTAGGTACTCATTACATCCCTCGTACTCAGGTCCACCAAAGTCTTCAGCAGTGAGGTTTTGGGTTTGGAGAGAGGTTCCAGTTGCCCCATCAAATACGATAACCGGGCGCTTTGGGCTATGGAGGTGATTGAGAAAAGGGCTATTCATAGATTCAGTTGCTATTTATTGACTTCAGTGGTGTGTTAACCGTTGACAGTTTACGGAATTTAGTTGATTTATGTTGGCTCTTATAATTACTTTATCAAAAATCGCCAAAATTATTTTATTTTATTTTTGGTATAATTTAAAGATTAGACAAAAATAGGTTTTAACGAGACTATAAGTGGCATTTTGTTGACAGTTTAAGGTTTAATGTTGAAGGTGAAAATTTAATTTCAATAAAGGTGAAAAGCAACAGTCATACCAAAACGAGTTTAGACAATTTATTATTATTTTAATACTGGCGTTAATTAACTAGTTTCGTAAATCCATTAAAGCAGATTTATAGCGTTGATCATACTTATAGTTAACAGATGCAGCACTAATAACTCACTTTACGTCGGCACGGATCTCTTGGAAAAGCCCAAGGGATCGTCGCTCCCTAAAGTGCAGCAAAAGTTAGGCAGTGCAGTTACTAAGAACTTGGCTATACTTTGGGTAGCCGATTGTACTCAATTCGATAACAATCTCCTCTAAAAAAGTGTATAATATAGAGTAAGTTATGTGATGGGAGAGACAATGCAAGTTAAAGACCTCACAATTGAAGAGTTTAAGGTTCTCATCCAAGAAACAGTGACTGAAACTCTAGAAGCACTGTTGAGCGATCCTGATAAAAATAAACAACTAAGACCTGAGGTTGTGCAAGAGTTGATTGATTCGCTTCACCGCACTCAGCTTGGAGAGCCTGGTATTCCTGCAGAGGAAGTAGCTGAGAAACTTGGTTTAAACTGGTAATGACTAGTTCTTGGAACCCTCGAACGAACTAGTTTTTTTCATCCTCAAGCTGCTTTTGCCCAGTGGGTTGCTATAGCCTGCAAATTAATATTGGTCGGGCAATTACGACTATTTCATGATTCCCCTCCGGAAGAAAGTGTTGGAAGTGTTGGAAGTGTCGGAAGTGTGGGGAGATTTTGAGTGGTAATGGGGTATCGAACGATGGGATCGCCTCAAGCAAGAAATGCGTTCGCGTAGCGTGACCTATGGTCAATCGCGTAACGTGGCCTAGGCCAATCGCATTCATCCCATCCTTAGATCCCCTCAACTTTTTCTTGTTGCCTTGTTTACTCAAGTAAAAATGCTATCGCTATTTCAGTTTCCTGTCTTTTGTTGTCATCAAAGACAGGAAGCTGTTTTTTTTATTACCAATAATAACTCGAATTAAGTAAGCCTTCAGCTGAAGGCTGATAGCTGATAGTTTACATTATAAACCAAATATAGCAATTCTCTATGCCATGAGGTACAAAGGTATCCCCCTAAATCCCTATTATCAAGGGGGACTTTGACCTCATAAATCCTAGAAAGGTATCCCCCGTTGGTCCCCCTTATCAAGGGGGACTTTGACCTCATAAATCCTAGAAACGCTACAACCCAAAAGCTGATGATAACAACACCAGAAAATTATCAGCTTTGTTTTAATACTATTACCTCTTACTTTTTGCCATACTCTCCACACTTTCCACATTCTACTATTGGCCATATTTCGTAATAAAAAAAAAATCCCAAACCCCTTGACATTTTAATTAATTTATTTATATATTAATAACATAACCACTTAAGAGGAAAGATTCTCATGACTGAAAACATTCCCCCCACCCCGGACAACCAAGGTCGCCAACCTAAGAAATCCAAGCTCTTGTTGATCGGAACTCCTAAACAGGTTCGCGATACAATTAATGCTCTGTATTCCCTTAAGTATGCATACCCCTACGAGTGGAGCACTCCCGAGCCCACCGAAAAGCCTGGTGAGGTGATGACCACTTTGGTGCGATATTTTTACCTAGACTAGGATAGGAATTTGCCAGGGCTTTTACGCCCTGGCCACCATCTAGATTCAAGGTTGTTTTCTGAAGCGGGATGAAGTAGTATGGAATAGCATAAATCGGAGGTTAGAATGTGGTTGCTTTCGAGCAATTGCTGACTAACTCTGGTGGAATGTTTTTAGTCATCAGAATTGATTTCATTGAGTTGACCTAAAGTGTACTCATTTTTGTTTACACTTTAGAATTCGGTCAAGACTTGGGTTTAACCAGAACTTGACCGAATTTTTTTTTGCTATATATTTAAGCATTCAGTTATCAGCTGTCAGCTGTCAGCTATCAGCTATAAGCATACGGCGGTTTGCATAACTATCAGGTACACAGGATTGTTTTCCCTCTTCCCTCTTCCCTGCTCCCTGCTCCCTGTTCCCTGTTCCCTGTTCCCTGTTCCCTTTGCTATATGCTTACCCCAGATGCACGTAATCTAAATCTAATAATGTTTCTAATTTCCCTATGGGAAGATGGCACAGGAATTCTCGGACACTGGATACTTTCTGGGCGCGCAAAGCAAATAATGTCCCACAGTAGGGAAGATGTTTAACTGCTAAAGCAAAATCTTTCTGTAGAGGGATGTCTTTGTATTGTTCGTAGCTTGTTTCTATTTCTCTAACCAAAGCGTCATAGTTAGCTTTAATTTGATTAAATAATTCCAACCATTTGGGATAGTAAGTTAAAAACTCTTCTCCTTCATTGGTTAAAATAATCTCCAATATACTACGAGTAGAAAATCCGCTTTTGGCAGAAGATATTTCTATATATTTCGCCGATTTTACTTTAAGTCGATTAAAACGATGGTCGCAAACAATATAGCCCTCTGATATCATCGGATCTAAAGCTTCTGTAGCTTTGATAATCAAGGGTAACGTTGTTAACGGATACGTCTTAACAATTTTCCATCCATATTTACCTTCCCATTTACTGGGTAATTCTTCCTGCAATGTCTGAATATTTCTCGCCCCATGCAGGATGAGTTGTTCTCTATTGTGTCGCACTACAATGCGATTATAAGGAGTCATTAACTCAAACATAAAACAGTATGCTGTTTTCTGGGGAAATTGATAACCTGCCGAGTGCCAAACTTTCCAAAAAAGTTCAGCAAATGTCAGATCAAATCCTTTAATTTCAGCGATGCCATTCGGCAAAGCCGACGCTACGCGAACGGCGGTGCCACTTGATTGAACTCTCCATTCCCCTTGGTAAAAATAGAGAACCATCAGGGAACCATCTAATTTTTCATAAACACGAGTGGTAAGCATTCAGGTGATGGGGTTGACAAAAAGGGAAGGATGAGTAGTAGTGTAGAACCATGGAAATCAAACCGCCAGCTATCCCAAATAGCTTTGAAGCTCTGGAACTGCTGCCCCAATCAGTTCTG
>NZ_JAAHHM010000073.1:0-36484 GCF_010692445.1 Moorena sp. SIO3E8
GGAGACATAGCAGTTTTTACATTGGTTTATATGGTCAAACCTGGGTAAAGTTTAAGGATTGTTGTCTAGAATTAGTAACCGAATTAATGAGACTCAATCCTAATAAACGAAAGTATTATCAACGAGGTATAAGGGCTAGGTTGCTTATAGAATCTGCATTTTAGCTTATTTCGTCGCCCCCTCAGTTAGGGAACAGGATTTTGAATCAATTAAAGGGGTTTTGAGGACTTTAGGGTATCATTTGGGTAGCTTCAGCTTTTCCTGGTCGCAAAATTATGTCCATGAGGGGACTCTAGTTAACCTTGATGTACATCGTAATCTGACTCAACCCTATTTTCCGTTTCGCCTTGATTTTAAAGCCTTGTGGCAGCACAAACAGCCGATCCAACTGATGGACCAGACCGTAGAGCATCTGGCATGGGAAGACTTGCTAGTGGTGTTGTGTGTTCAGGTAGCAAAAGATGCCCATCATCATCAAAAAGAATTATCGAAAGTTTGTGATATTGCTGAGGTGATCCGCGCCTATCCTAATCTAGATTGGGACAAGGTTTTAGCCCGTGCCACTGCTTGGGGAGGAAAACGACTACTTTTGTTTGGACTATGTCTAACTCATGACTTGTTAGCAACTCCTCTACCCCCATTAATTTGGCAGAAGATTAAGTCGGACTTGGTGGTGCGAGTTTATGCACAACTAGTGGGGCGACATATTTTGTCAGAGGAGGATGTTTATAGTTCCCGGGGAAAATTAGGGATGCTATTGCGGGGATTGATGTTGTTAGAGTCTCCCTTATTGCTAAGCCATAGTAATCAAAAACTTCTTTCTCATATAATACTAGCAAGATTTAGGCAAAAGTTTGGCTATTCCGTACTTGTTATGCTAAATAAACACTTTGACAAAGGGAGCAGGGAGCCTCGGAGCAGGGAGCAGATAATAGGCAAGAGGCAAGAGGCAAGAGGCAAGAGGTAAAAAATCCTGTGTATCTCATAGCTATAAAAAACGCTATATCAGCCCATAATTATTCACTAAACGTAAATTAAGGATTAAACGTTTTCTACCAAGTAACATAATTTTCCGGAAAGCTATCGATTATTAAGAATAAATAATTGGATCCTAAATAAGGGCTTATTTTCCGAATTGCTTTAGAAAAAATATCAACATTTAAATCGGGGCTACCTACACCTTAATTAACTAAACTACTAAACTAAAATTAAATAGTATCTAGCTATTACTATCTAGATACTTACGTTTAGGAGTGGGCTTCGATGGTCCTGTTGATCTCAGTCTCTCCCCATACTACTTTTCTAAGGTTTTTATGTCAACGCCAGGAAAGGGAGTAATGGGGAGATGTTGTGTCTATGGTTTTAGGGAGTCGGGAGTCGGGAGTCGGGAGTAGGGAGTCGGGAGTCGGGAGTCGGGAATAGGGAAAAAATTATGTGTACCTCATTACTATGAGAAACACTATAGTTTCAGTCTAAATTATTTACCTAAAAAATTAAGCTTTTCTATGAAAAAATTACTGGTAACAGGCTCCTCAGGATTGATTGGGTCTGAAGTTTGTAGTTACTTTGCTCAACAAGGTTGGCAAATTCACGGTATTGATAATAATCAACGGGCTGTTTTCTTCGGTTCCCAAGGGGATACACGCTGGAATCAGCAACGGTTGGAAGAGACAATTCAAGATTTTGTTCATCATGAATTCGATATACGCGATCGCAAAGGTATTTTAGACCTAATGGCGCAGCTCAAGCCAGACGCGATTGTACATACAGCAGCCCAGCCTTCTCACGACCGCGCCGCAGCAATTCCTTTCGCTGACTTTGATACCAACGCAGTGGGGACGTTGAACTTGCTAGAAGCTGCGAGGCAATCTTGTCCAGAGTCGCCCTTTGTACACATGTCTACCAATAAAGTGTATGGCGATCGCCCCAATACTATTCAGCTTAAGGAACTAGACACTCGTTGGGATTATGACGACCCGGCTTACACCAACGGTATTCCTGAAACCTTTAGCATCGATCAATCAAAGCACTCTTTGTTTGGCGCATCCAAAGTTGCTGCTGATGTGATAGTGCAGGAATATGGTCGCTACTTTAACATGCCCACAGCTTGTTTACGGGGTGGTTGTCTGACCGGACCAAATCATTCCGGTGTGGAACTCCACGGTTTCCTAAGTTATCTGGTCAAGTGTAATCTCGAAGGTCGGGAATACAAGATTTTTGGCTACAAGGGTAAGCAAGTACGGGATAATATCCACTCTCTGGATGTGTCGCGGTTTATTCACGCTTTTATCGAAGCACCTCGAATAGCAGAAGTTTATAACATCGGTGGCGGAAAAGGCAATAGCTGTTCAATTCTCGAAGCGTTTAAGCTGGCAGAGAAGTATAGTGGTAAAGCGATGCACTATACCTATCTACAAGATAATCGGATTGGCGATCATATCTGTTATTACTCCGATTTGAGTAAGATGCGTGAGCATTACCCTAGTTGGGATATTTCCGTTTCCTTGGAAGAAACAATTCAGCAAATTGTGGAATCTTGGCAAGCTCGTTTGGCTAAATCAGCAGTAACCGTTTGAGTATATAGCAGTTTGGGATTTTGTTAAGTACATAGTTCTGGGGAGTAGGGAGCAGGGAGTAGGGAGTAGGGAGTAGGGAGTAGGGAGTAGGGAGTAGGGAGTAGGGAGTAGGGAGTAGGGAGTAGGGAGTAGGGAAAAAATCCTGATTATCTCTTGTCTGTTGCCTTTTGCATGGAAGCATTTCCCTACACCTCCCTCTGTTTCCCTGTTCCCTGTTCCCTGTTCCCTGTTCCCATCAATTCTAGTTTGATATCTGATTTTAAAACGCTATATATAGCGTTTATCGTAGCTATGAGGTACACATTATTTTTTACCTGTTCCCTGTTCCCAGATCCGCTGTTCCCTGCTCCCTGCTCCCTGCTCCCTGCTCCCTAAAAACCCGAAATTTTTACCTCACAAGTCGTAGAATTGCTATATCTATTGTGACAAAACTGAAAAAACTCATTCCTAATTTCCGCTCGCCAGCTTATCGTCTGGTCGGGGAGACAGCCCGGAAAAACTGGTGGCTGATTGGGATGAACCTGTTTACCAATCTCGTCAGTGCCGTCCTAGAGGGCAGCACCCTAGGTGTTATTTATCTGGCCGTGGGTTACCTAACCGGGACTGATGACCCTGGAACAGACACACCAACCAATCCAACCATAGCTAAAACCCTTGCATTGATTCTGCCTTTGCCACCAGAGCAAATGTTTTTAGTATTAATCTTTGGGGCAGTGGTGCTGCAAATCGGCTTAAGTCTGAGTAACTATCTCAATAAGGTATCCACAGCTTACCTATCGGCCAAAGCACAGCCCTATGTGACGGGGAAAGTGTTTGAACGGATTATGACCTTTAGCTATGGCTGTGTCAGCCGCTATAAGGTCGGTGACCTAGTACTTTTTACCAATGATGCGGCTTTCGCAGTCGATCAAAATATCACACAATTCAACAATCTGGTGGTGAGTGTGTCATTCTCCTTGGTGTACCTGGTTATTATCGTGCGTCTATCCCCAATCTTGGCAGGGGCGGCAACGGTGCTGATCCTGGCGGTGGCTTATGTGCAGTACAAGCTGATTCCCCGATTACGACGAGTGGTAAAGCGGGTGACCGCAAGCCAGGTGGAGTCGGCTAAGTATATTACTCAGAGCATCCAGGCCTTGAGGTTGTTGCATACCTTTGGTACCCAGCCACAGACACTAACGGGGGCAAATCAGATATTAGGTAAAATCGAGAAACAACTAAAAAAGCGGGCATTGGTCTTTTACCTGCCGGAGCCAATTTTAGAGACTTTGCCCATGGTAGCCCTGGGAATTTTGGCGGCTTCCGCAGTACTATTTGAAGGGGGTAAGGCGACAATCCTACCCCTGTTGTTGACCTTTTTGCTGGCCTTGCAACGGTTATCGGGGCGCTTGAGAGCAACTTCAAACACAATTACAGCTTTTGTGGATAACAGCGCCCGGATGGTACGGTTAGAGACAATTTTAGACCAGCGGGATAAGGTATTTGAGCACTCGGGCACGGAGCAGTTTACACGGCTAAGGGAAGATATTGAGTTTAAGTCTGTAAGCCTTTCCTATACTAACGATGATACGTTTGCCCTCAAGAATCTCACCTTTACTCTGCCCCGACATCAAGTAACTGCCTTAGTCGGGGAGTCGGGGGCAGGTAAGTCTTCGATTATAGATTTGTTCATCGGACTGTATCAACCGACGGCAGGACATATTCTAGTCAATGGTCGTCCTCTAGCAGACTATTGCTTGGAAGACTGGCGGCAACAGATCGGGGTGGTCAGTCAAGATACGTTTATTTTTAATGACAGTATTTTAGAAAATTTGCGTTACGGTCGTCCGTCAGCAAGCTTGGATGAGGTGGTGGAAGCAGCGAAAGCAGCCCAAGCCCACAAGTTTATTTTAGCCTTGCCTGATGGGTACGAAACGGTTGTGGGTGAGCGGGGCTATAAACTCTCGGGTGGACAGCGGCAACGATTGGCTCTGGCACGGGCATTAATTAAGCAGCCAGAGATTTTAATCTTGGATGAGGCAACCAGTGCCTTAGATAGTGAATCAGAGAAGTTGATTCAGCAGGCATTGGAACAGTTCCAGAAGGAACGAACAGTGATTGTTGTGGCACACCGACTTTCGACCATTGCTGAGGCTGACCAAATCTTAGTGCTAGAGCGGGGAGAGGTTGTGGAGCAGGGTACCCATAAGTCGCTTCTGCATCAAGGTGAGCGCTATGCAGGCTATTGGAAGTTGCAAAGTAGTCAGGTGGCAGTTTAAGGCATTAGCTTGAGGCACTGCTGTTTGATTCTTGACCCTAAAATTGATCAGGGAGTGGAGAGCTTACAAGGGTAGGTTTTTTACATTTGGGTCGGCAGTCGGGAATCGGGAGTCGGGAGTTGCTGATAAGGGTAGGTTTTTAACTTTGACCTCAGGTGTGGGGTGTGGGGTGTGGGGTGTGGGGTATATAGCAATTATCATAGTCATGAGGTACTTTCGTTCTGGCTTTTAGGGAGCAGGGAGCAGGGAGCAGGGAGCAGGTAAGAGGCAAGAGGTAAAAAATCCTGTGTACCTCATAGCTATAAGAAACGGTATAATAAAATGTACTTAATTTGTCGTTAAAAATCATCAAGACAATAAAAGTACGTACTCGCCCCTTTGTAAAAAACCTACCCTTGTAAGGGGCATCCTGCCCGCCCGAAAATATCCGGTGCGCTTGACCCATTAAGAATTTAATTCGCTCAAGGTGCGCGAACGGGTCGCACCTCCAGGAACAGGCAAGATGCCCATTCCACAAAACTCTTAAAATCATTCTATTATTAAGCAACGCCTCAGCTCCTCTATTTTTCTTATCATTTTTCTAATCACCCGTTCGCCCACACCCCACACCCTACCAAGTTCACCAGGTTGCTGATCACCCAGTCAGGTATCTAAATGTAGGTACAGACGTGAAATAGATTCAACATTTCTGGTGTATGGTTATGTCTTCGAACACTCTCAATATTACTTCCACTGCTGAAATTGTCAGCTCTATTAGGGAAAAGGGCTATTACTTCGCAGAAAGTGCATTAGATAAGATAGAGGCTGACCGGCTCTTAGAAGAAATCGACTTTGATGAGATTCTGATCAATAAAAATGACCTAGGTGTGGTTTGTTCAGGAAATCAGAAGTTTTTGAGCCATTGCCTGGCCAAATCGAAGCGAGCCTACGATTTGATTACGTCTCAACAGGTTTTAGATGTTTGTAATGCTTATTTCCAAGCAGGATATCAGCTGATAAATCACAGGTTCTCTCAGACCCGTCGAGGGTTTTATATGCCCTGGCACACAGACAATAATCTGCTGCTAGGTAGTCAGTTTTTGCGTAAGCACGAGATGCAAGGTCTGGTATTTATTATATATCTTTCCGAGCCAAATTTAAGCCCGTTTCAGTATATTGAGGGTTCCCACCTTTGGTCATCAAAGTATGACGATCAAATTTAGATCAGCGATCGCTGGGTTCAGACGCACTATCAGCAGGATATCAGAACCTTTGAAATAAAGAAGGGCGACCTCATCATCTTTGATTTGCATGGTATTCATCGAGCACGCCCGTTTAAAGACAGACATCATGTTCGAAATAGTTTTCAGTTCCAGGTCGAGCAAATTAAAGATGAATATCTTGGCCATGGAGAGCAAAATCTGGTCAATGCTGGGTTTATCGATAACCCTAGTCCAGACCTTTTCAACTACTTAGGATTTGGCATTCAGCGAAACTATCCAGTCTTTCCGAATAGTTCAATCGCAACTATGGCTATGCCAGAGCTAATGAAGTTATATAAGCAGCTTTTGCTCCTGACGCTTAAGGCAATCACTACGAACCTAGCCAAAGGGCTGCTAACTGGAGAATTGCAGGTGAGTTTAAAACATAAACTATGGCATCCTAAATTGCCAAGTTCAAACAGCAGAAAGAGTTGATTCAGCAGGCATTGGAACAGTTCCAGAAAGAACGAACAGTGATTTTTGTGGCACACCGACTTTCGACCATTGCTGAGGCTGATCAAATCTTAGTGCTAGAGCGGGGAGAGGTTGTGGAGCACGGTACCCATAAGTCACTTCTGCATCAAGGTGAGCGCTATGCAGGCTATTGGAAGTTGCAGAGTAGCCAGGTGGCAGTTTAACAGTTTAAGGAATTTTATGAAACTTTTTATTACAGGAATTTGTGGCTTTGTGGGCAGTACCCTGACTAAGGCGTTACTTGACCATAAAGCAGATTTAGCCATTACGGGTATTGACAACCTATCTCGGTCAGGCTCTTGGCTTAATCGTGAGATTTTGACTAAGCAAGGGGTGAAGGTGGTTCATGGTGATATTCGTAATGCCAGTGACTTGGAAGCTTTGGGTCCCTTTGACTGGGTGATTGATTGTGCGGCGAACCCTAGTGTATTGGCAGGGGTCGATGGTCAATCGAGTAGTCGTCAACTGATTGAGCATAATCTGGGTGGCACAATTAACTTGCTGGAGGCGTGCAAACGTTGGAATGCAGGTTTCATACTGCTCTCAACCAGCCGGGTATATTCAATTCCACCATTGGCACAATTAAAGGTAGAGGTGCATGACCGGGCTTTTCGGCCTTGTTTAGCTGACTCGTCTAGTTGGCCAGTAGGATTGAGTGAGCAGGGGATTAGTGAAGCATTTTCAACGGCTCCACCGATTTCGTTGTATGGTTCGACAAAGCTGGCATCAGAAACACTGGCACTGGAATATGGATTAACTTTTGGTTTTCCAGTTTGGATTAATCGCTGTGGTGTGTTGGCAGGGGCAGGGCAGTTTGGTCATCCAGGACAGGGGATTTTTGCTTTTTGGATTCATAGCTTTCGGGAAAAGCGATCGCTAAAGTATATCGGTTTTGGCGGTAATGGCTATCAGGTAAGGGATTGTTTGCATCCTAACGATTTAATACCCCTGCTAGAAAAACAGTTTGCTGAACCACTCTCAACAGATAAACCAAGAATCATTAATGTCAGTGGTGGAGTTGCCAATAGTATGTCGTTAAAGTTACTAAGTCAGTGGTGTGAAGATCGCTTTGGTTACAATGAGGTAATAAAAACTAACACCGAGCGACCTTTTGATATTCCCTGGATGGTGTTAAATTCTCAAAAAGCGGCTAGTGTGTGGGATTGGACACCACAAACTAAAATTTATGATGTCTTAAGTGGTATTGCTGATTTTGCAGAAGGTCAAGAAAATTGGTGTCGGTTATCGGCATCGTAAAATTTTCTAGAGAATTTATCTTAAAAAATAACTCTCCTAATCTTGGTATTCTAAAACTTCAAGATTTTAGTGAGATGGATATTATACTAAATCCAGTTTGCAAAGCAGCCTTAAAAATTAAAGGTCAATCAACCAATGATAGTGAGTTAAATTTTTAATAGATGTATTTTGTATGCTGTCATCATTCTATCAAGAATTGCTGTCCGATACTCCACCACCTTTATCTGAATCTCCTCTTGGGCCTAAACCTACCAATTTAGAAGAGAGAAAAAAAGCAGCTCATCAAATCTCTCAGCTTATGACTAGGAGTAGACCTTTTTGCTTCTTGCGTTTGGGGGATATGGATTTAGCTTACTTACTAGCATTTCAAGAAGGTAGATTAAATCAGGTTGAATTTGGGGAAGGAATCCCAAGCGGAACATTACCTCAAGGCAATCCTGGACTTGGGCCTAAGTATGCAAGACGCTTTCAAGAAGGATTTGAAAAAGGTGATTATGTAGACTTCCATGAACGTCTGTACCCGATGGAGCAGTGGATACCTTTGTGGAAGCATAATCGTTCCCCTAATTTATATCGAAACTCGAATCGTGAGACTTCCTATATCTTACTCACCTGGATGGAATATGAGTTTAAGGCGTATTGCCAAAACAGACGAGTCGGGATTGCTGGCGCAGAAGCTTCGTTGTTGAAAAACTTGAGCAGTGATCGTGAATGGCAAATAGCAGCACAACCTTTTTGGCCTAATTCAGCAAGTATTTTCTTTCATCAGGTTAGAGAAGATGGCCGACAACTAGATGCAAATTTAGATTTAATCAAGCAGGATCTCAAAGAATTCATCGAGGCTAATGAATTGGATACTCTTTTTCTTTCACTAGGAGGAGGAGCGAAGATTCTATGCTATGAGCTATCAAGAGAACACAATATATGTGCATTTGATTTTGGTTCTATGATTCGTGCTTTAACCTACAGTGCTTGTGATGGAAACCGTGCAGCAAGGTCAACCCATTCCCCCTTCCTCTTTAGAGTTCCCTTCAAAGCTATAATGTCGTCAATAGAGCTGACATATGGCAATCTTACCATTGAAGAGAAACTGGCAAAGGCTCATGCACAGCTACTTTTAGAGGTACAGAATAAAGAAAAAGGATGGACGCATACTGCTTTCGAGTATGATTTTTCTAAGGAAAATAAGTCATATTTTCAAGACTCATTTCGGGATTACGTCCGACAATATCGAAAGCTAGGAACTTTATCAAAACAGTGTAGAACAGAAAGAATCAATTTTCTTCACTTCTGTGGAAAAAACAAATTAACTCGTGAAGGGCAAGTATTTTACTTCATATTTTTAGCCAAGAATTTATTGAGGAAAAAACTGGAAGATTGTGTTACGATAGCAACTACTTTATCCTCACTTAATTTTTTACGTAAACTATCGTGAAGTCCTTGAATCATAATAAACTCTATAATGCTTCATATAAACTTGAATAGTCCTTTGATTCTAAAGACTTTGGCAACACACTCTTACAATAGTAAAGGTATTGTCTTTCCAATTAAAGATATTGCAGGTAAAGAAATATATTGGAGTAAAGGTCAATATCAAGTTCCGCTCAAGCCAAGATCATTAAATAAATTTCGTAATTCTATAATTTACAGTGCAGAAGGCTTTATCCAGAAAAAAAATGGTCAATTTTTGCGTGATACTTATTGGTGGGATGAAGCAATTACTGAGTATCAATTATTACGCAATTGGCGAACATTATTTTGTAAGCCCTTGAAAGGTAATTGGTTTTCAATGATACTTTATTTTTCATGGGGATATTATCATTGGTTTTGTGACATCTTACCTCGCCTTTACAAAGTACAAGACCTCTTACCTTCTGACACTCGTTTCATTATTCATAAAAATCCTCCTTTCTGGAAGCGTAAGAGCCTCGAACTCATGAACATTCCACTTAGCTTGTGTTATGAGTTCGATGGAAAGATTCCGCTAAAACTTGAAAATTTATACTTTATGCCTCCAGTTGCCATGACTGGGGATCACGATCCAGAAGCTTTACAGTGGGTTCGTAATCAGATGCTGCAGCGCTCAGGTATTGGTACTGTCACAATCCCGTCGTTACGACTATATGTGTCACGTTCTGCTGCTAGATGCCGTCGTATAGTGAATGAACGCGAACTGATGGAAAGACTCGAACCACTTGGATTTAAACTAGTGCAGGCCGAAAAACTTGCATTAGAAGAGCAAATCAAACTGTTTTCTCAAGCTGAATGGATTATTGGTCCTCATGGTGCTGGACTAACTAATATGCTATACGCGCCGACTGGAGCAAAAGTTATCGAGCTTTTTGAGCCTTCTATTCTACGTCGCTGTTATTACCAGATGTCAAAATCACTTAATCATATACATCATATTGCTGTGGGTCATCAAAGACATAACTTGGGTGCTGAGCCTAATATTTATCTTACAAATAAAAATATTGAAGATATTATCCATTTAATTAAAAACTATCATAATAGTAAATAATCATACACTTCCAAAAATGAAAATTTTTTGTATTGGAATGTTTAAGACGGGGACTACTACTCTAGGCGCAACGTTTGAGGATCTAGGTCTTAAGACTTTCCACGGACCCTACTGGTAAATTAATAATGACCCGTTTAACTTTAACCTGGATAACTTTTTTGTTCAGTCTGCCTTACTAGAACCAATACTTGAATAGTACGATGCTTTTCAAGATTATCCGTTTATGTTTATTTACCCATATCTCTCAGAGAAATATCCTGACGCTAAATTCATTTTGTCCGAGCGGTATCCAGTCAAGGTGGCGAAAATTGGTCGAAATATGTGGCTTATTTTGGGTAATAAAAAAACTGAAATTACCAACTTAGAAAGTTTTATACAAAGATATAACGAGCATAATAAAAGCGTGAAAGATTTCTTCAGGGACTCAGAACGCTTGCTTTGCCTAAAAGTTGGTAACCCAGATGATTTGTATAGGTTAGGCAATTTTCTAGGTATTCAACACCAAAATCTTTCTGTATGGCCCCATAAAAACAAGGGTAGATATGGGATTATGAATTATCTTTAAAGGCTGCCTTTATACTGGAGGTTTTACTGGTCTTTAAATCCGCTGCAAAAATCAATAAAAAACATTGGGTCAAATTTACTTGTTTAGAGTTGTTTAAAATGATTGTAGCTAGCATAAAAAAAAGAGTGTTATACATTTCTGCCGTCGTACCTGATACAACATCAGGGGGAAGATTTGCGATGTACCGCCACCTAGTACTGAAACAAGACTTTGAAGTGGCAGTGGCAGGTACAACAGCTGGAGATTCTCCCATTGAAAGACGTTTCGTTATCCGTAAAAATCGTCTTATTGAGAGACTACGTCGCACTCGATTATCGCGATTGCTATATAACCTTGAGTATCTCCAAAACTGGATAATGGTACCACAGCCATTGATGCAGTTTGCCCAAGAATTTCGCCCTGATGTCGTAGTCTGTGTTATTGAAGATTGGCACATGGGCTTAGCATGGCAAATTGCCACGCGGCTTAATGTTCCTCTGGTGGTAAACTTCCAGGATCTGTTTTGTCTGTCCCAGTTTGTTCCTGACAAGATACGTCCTTTCCCTTGGTTAGTTCCGTTTTTAGTAAATCGATACCGAATGCTGAATCGGAAAGCTGCTCAATCTTTTTATACCAGTGAAGGTATGGGCAACTGGTTTGGACAAGATCGTCGAGGAGATGTTCTCTATCCCGTTGGTGATTTTAGTACCTTCAGCATTCATGTTGTAAAGCCAAAGCCCCAAACCCCTATTCAAATTGTATATGCAGGAAACTGCTACGGTGCTTATGGCCGTATGCTACTGCGCTTGGCAAATACTGTAAAAGAGCGAAGTGATATTCATTTACAAATCTTTGCTGCTGGTAATGATTGGCCTTTGGAAAAAGTCAAGGAGATGACTGAGGCTGGCATTTACAAGGGATTTAAGCCGTTTGAACAATTAAAGTCAGACTTTCAACAGGCAGATGCTTTTCTGACGGTGATGAGCTTTGAGAAAGCAGAAGAGCCATTCATGAAAACCAGTTTTACAACCAAGTGGTTGGATTATGTTCCCTATGGCAAACCTGTTTTCGTGTGGGCACCAGACTATTCAACAGCTTATCAGTTTGCCCATCAGCACCGTGCTGGGATAGCTGTTTCGGAGGATGACCCGGTAGCTTTGGTTAAGGCGATGATTGATGCTGCCTCTAATCTTGATACATGGCAAGCTGCCTCTGGGGGAGCGCGTAACGCAGCAGAAACCGTTCTCAATGCTGAGAAAATACACGCCCTGTTTGTTGATCGTGTGAACCGTGTTTGTCGTCAATCGCAAGATACTCCTAACATTGACGAGCTTCAAGAGCTGGCTCGATGAAAATGATGACTACCGCTGAATCTAGATTAATTACTACTGGTACATATGAAATTATTGTCATCTCCTCCGTACCACCTGCGCCAACTAGTGCAGGAGAAATTATACTGCACCGCCATCTAAGTCAGCTAGATGGGTGGAAGGTTTCAGTGGTGCCCAATCCCCAAGACTTGTTAACAAGATTAGCAAAAAGGTTGAATCGCACTCGATTTTATACCTGGAGCAACAATTTAAATGTTCTCACTCATGGTCGCAGTTGGGATCCCCTGTGCCATGATCACCAGCTATCAAGCCAAAAAGCAATTGTGCTCACTGTTGCTCATGGTGATGGCTGCTGGGCGGCTTTGCGCTTTGCAAAAAAATATGGCTTGCCCCTAGTAACTATTTTCCATGACTGGTGGCCAGATTTACCTATTGTCCATGCCCCCTTTCGGCAACTAATCGCACGGCGTTTCCAGCAGCTTCATGATAGCTCAGACTTGGTACTTTGCGTCAGTGAAGGAATGCAAAAAGCTTTAGGTTCGCATCCCAATAGTCAAATTCTTTATCCCATTCCAGCTTCTCTACCATCTGAACTAAGATTTAATCATTCCATAGTCGATAAATCTCGTCCCTTGCGAGTTGTGTATTCTGGAAATCTCTATGAATATGGCCCAATGTTAGGGGAGTTGTTGCAGGGAGTTAAAGATCATCCTAGTTTACAGGTACAGCTTCGGGGAAAAAACCCTAATTGGTCGGCAGATGTTCAAAAGGAAATGCGAGAGCGCGGTTTGTGGCTAGACTTTGCACCCAGATCTGAGTTGAACCAGTGGCTAAGTTCAGCCGATGCTTGTTTGGTGACCATGAGTTTTGATCCTGCGATGAGGCGGCGCATGGAAACGAGTTTTCCTTCCAAACTACTTGAGTATGTGCAATTTGGTAAACCGATTGTTGTTTGGGGACCAGAGTATGCTTCGGCGGTGCGTTGGGCTAAGGAAGGTAATAAGGCCATCTGTGTGACGAGCGAAAATCCAGCTGAATTAGTTTCAGCCCTTGAAAAACTCCAGAGAACTGCTGAGTTCCGCAAGCATTATGCTAAGCAGACTTGCCTGGCTGCTCAAAAACAGTTTAATCCATTAGTAATTCAAGAAGCTTTTTGTAAGGCAATTAGCGATTTGGTTTTTATTTAAAGATGTCAAGATTATAACAAAACTGGTAAATGAAGCTAATTCAGTTTTTGAAACTATGCCTGATGTCAGTATTATTGTCCCTCTTTACAATAAAGCCCCTTATATAGGTGCAGCGATCAACTCTGTCCTTGCACAAACCATTACTGATTGGGAACTGTGGGTCGTAGATAATAACTCTACAGATAACGGCTTAGAAATCGTCCAAAAATATTGTGACCCGAGAATCCATCTTATTTCATGTCCTAAACGTACAGGTGGGCCTGGAGCACCTCGCAACCTGGGGTTAAGGCATGCAACAGGAACCTGGGTCTTATTTCTAGATGCTGACGACACGATTGAATCGACTCATTTAGAAAATTTATTGTCGCCTGTTGAGGATCATCCTGACGCAGCTATCATTGCCGGACATTGGCAAGAATATACTAATTCAAATCCACAACAGCGCACCTTGAAAGCACCTGCTGGCTATGGTTCAACAGCTTCTGGCTTTCCTGATGGAGCAATTGCCTTTGCTTCCTGGGCAGTGCATTCAGCAATAGTTAGGCGAGATATTTTGCATACACCATTTATTTGGGTTGAAGCGCTTGACCGTTATATGAGTGAAGACACAGCCTTTTGGTTTCGCCTTACTTCTACATTCTCGGTAGCATATACTGCTAGCGCTGGTGCACTCTATCGCCAAGAAATTGAAGACAACCGAAATCAGCCAGATGTTCTGGCTTTATGGTTTCAATCTATGAAGGCAATTACTACCGCTAACATAGAGTTTCTTAGTCAACAACAGCGATCGCTAACCGCAAAACATTGTGAAAGTCTCATGCGTCTCTACTCAGATATTTATCTGAAGGCACGACTACAAAATGACGCCACAACTGCTCATGAAGCAATGGAAATCGCTAAGGAATGGCTCAAAGAATGCTCAAAGCGAAAAGGTTGTAGGTCTTTTTCACTCAGGGTAAGGGAAGCACTAGGATTGCATCGATTCCTTTCTATCATGTATTGGCAACAAAATTTAGTCACAACAGTTAATCAGATTGCTATCAGCCAGGTTGGCTAACTCTCAAGCAGAAGCTACTGATTGAAGAATTAGGATTTAGCTTGGACGAAGCGAAAACACTTAACTTTAGGTAGCATCGCGGTTAAAAGATGACAAAATCATTACTAGTTGTTGAAGAAGCCCTCAGGGATCTCAAAGCCCACTGGTTTGAGTATATCAAAACCATTACTCAAGCTGCGGAAGCCCAGGGATGGCAAGTTCAGGTTGCTGCTCACCACGATGTCGTTCCAGAAATTTGCCAAGAATTAAACGTTTTTCCCCTGTTTCGTTACGCTCGATATCTAGACAACCAGAAAAAAAAGTTACCGGGTGAGAGATATTATGGCTTTTTGCTTCATAGTTGGCGATGTTTAGTTATTCTCGTGCCCCTACTAGGGAAACAGCCCCCTTATGAGCATATTTTTGTGCCTACGGTCTTGATACATCATCTGCTGGCTTGGTGGATGATTATGACATTTCATCCTCAAAGACCTCAGCATTTAACCCTATTCTTTGTGGCTAATCCGGGGATTTGGGATCCTAATACTCAGAACTCAATCTTACCATCATCTCCTCTCCTGGGAATTCAACGTTTCTTACTCCGCCGTTTTCAGAAGCTAGTGGAACAAGGCAGAGTTACCTTGGCTGTGGAAACCAAGGGAGCAAAACGGGAGTTTGAGGAACTAACTAATTTACCGTTCCAGCTTTTTCCCCATCCTGTACCTCAGTTAACAGAATCTAGCCCACTATCAATTAGATTATCATCAACTCAAGAATCATCCAGTGCCCCCACCTTTGCTTGCTACGGTTTTGCGAGATATGAGAAGGGTTCTGATATGTTCAAAACAGCGATTGAGCAACTCTTGAGTCAACAGCAAGACATTCCGGTTCAATTCTGTATTCAATGGGTTGAACCCTTTAGCTTACCCGATGGCAGTATCTGTGAGCCTGGTTCCCTACTGCGCCAACATCCCCAGGTGACAATAATTGATCGCCCTCTCCAATCCCATGACTATCAGACCTTACTGACCAAGACCGACTGCATGATTTTACCCTATCGCAATAGTTCTTACCATGCTCGTGTTTCCCGCGTAGCCATTGAGGCTGTATGTTTGGGAATTCCCCTGATTTACACTAAAGGGGGCTGGCTAGAAGAAATTGTTAGTGAGTTTGGTAGTGGGATTGGTATTGAGGATGAGTGTACACAAGAGCTAACCCAAGCAATTATTACCCTTGGAGAAAATTTAGCTGAATATACTCAACTTGCTCTAGGAAAAAGGGCAAAAGCTCAACAATACTTCTCACCAGCAAATTTCTGTCAGCAACTTTTGTCCCCGAATAAGATTTAAAGATGAAGTTACTTTACTATTCTCCTGCCAGCTATGGAGGACTAGCTGACTATGCCCATTACCAAGCTAATGCCCTTGTATCTGCTGGTGCAGAGGTAACGTTACTGACTACGCCCAACTATCCTGTAGGTAGGGGAGAAGCCTATGAGATTGTACCGATTTTGGATGATACCACGGCAAGTCCTGGGGTGCATAAACCAATGCCCAAGGTTCTTAAAGCAGGCTATCTTTCCTATAATCTGCTCAGCAATATTGCTAGATTAATCCGTTTTATTGAAGAACATCGGTTTTGTCACGTCTTAATGGGTTCTTACCTGGAATACCTTGCTCCTTTGTGGGCACATCGCCTGAGGCGATTAGCCAATCGGGGAGTGGTATTCGGTGCAGTAGTCCATGATCCCGTGCGAGATTTTGTCCTGGGGCCTCAATGGTGGCATCGTTGCTCTATTGCAGCAGGCTATTCGTTTCTGCGGGAGGCATTTGTTCATGAAGCAATTGATTTAGATACGGTTCGCCCTATGCCTCAATTGCGCACAACCGTAATTCCCCACGGTATTTATGAATTGCCCCAAGCAACCCAATCTAGGGAAAAAATGTGCAACTTACTTGACTTACCTCCAGAGGCTAAGGTGATGTTGTCCTTTGGGCATATTCGTCCGAACAAAAACCTTGACCTGGTAATTGAGGCAATGTCTCGTGTCCCTGATGTATATTTAGTAGTCGCGGGAAAAGAACAGTCTTCTAGTCAGCAACTTGCTCGTCGTTATCAAGAACTAGCTGAGGAATTAGGTGTAGCAGATCGCTGTCGCTGGCAGATTGGTTTTATTCCCGAAGGGGAAATTCCCAATCTGTTTGACATGAGTGATTTAGTTTTATTGACTTATGATCAGACTTTTCACTCTGCTAGCGGTGTGTTAAGTATGGCAACCCACCATCGTAAACTTTGCTTGGCTTCAAGTGGAGAAGGATCTTTGAAAGAGGTAGTGCAAAAATATCAACTGGGATTGTGGGTTGATCCTGATAGTGTAACTGCGATTGTCGAGGGCTTAAAGTCATGGCTGGAAACACCGCTGAAACCTTACTGGGAAGAGTATTTTCGGGATAATTCTTGGCAGGAAAATGCCCAAATTGTTCTGAGTGTTTTAAAAACTTAAACAAATCTGCCTATAAGTCCTAATCAGTGAATCCTAAAATTATTGCAGGTAGTTTGCTCAACTATCACTACAACCATTGGCTTAGTAACTGTCCCTCCCGTAAAATCCGCATTGCTTACCTCAAGGCATATTTAGCTAGGGTAGGAAAGGAAACATCGGTTCAAATGGGCTGTCGCTTTCTTAACGGGCGTAAAGTCTATTTAGGCGATCGCAACGTAATTAACTTTGGTTGTTTATTTGATGGTCGCCATTATCAAATTCACACTGGTAACGATGTTTCTATTGGTCCGGAGGCAACCATTTTAACCTTAGGGCATGACCCCCAATCCCCTAGTTTTGCGGATCGAGGTGGAGATGTCATTATTGGCGATCGCGTTTGGATTGCTTATCGAGCTATTATTTTCCCCTCAGTAAAAATAGGAGAAGGTGCAGTAATTGGTGCAGGATCAGTAGTCACTAAAGATGTGGAACCCTACACCGTTGTGGCAGGTAATCCCGCCCGATTTATCAAGAATAGAAATCCAGAGTTAGACTATCACTTATATTACCACCCATGGCTCCTGTAAAAAAGACTAAAAAACCTTTCGGCTATGGCATTATTTTATTTCCTTGGCTCGGACTTATTTTAGTTTCACCAATTTTAGGGACTTTAGCAATTAACAAATATCCACGCAATGCCATCCTAGAAACATGGTCACATTGGCTATCTGAACAACGCAATGCTACTGCTGTATTTTGTGGTGACTCACTAGCAGCTGGAGGTGGACATTGGGGACCTAGAGTTGGTCTTGGGTATTTTACCACTCGGAATCTGGCTGGGAATGGATACACCATTCGACAAACTATTTCACAAGTTAAAAAAGCAAATATATACCAACCCAAATGGATTATTGTTGCAGCAGGTACAAATGATGCATTTTCTATACTCGATGAACGTCAAACTATTGAAGATTCAATATTAGATCTTAGCAAACTAATCAATTCAACTCAATCTTCTATAATTTTGACTCTTCCACCTCCCACAAGAAGACCTGAAGTCAACGATATTCTTATGAAGCTGCGTAAAGAAATGATTCGTGTTGCTCAATCATCTAATATTCAAATTATTGATTCTTGGTCAGAATTTATTGATGATGAAGGTTTACTTAAAAAAGAAATGACAACAGATGGTGTGCATCTAACCGATAAAGCCTACGAAATTTGGTCACAAAAAATTCAGATTCAGATGCTCTAGAAAGATTTAGTTTGCTATATAAGAATTAACATGAAATTATCATATTTAGACTTCTGCCCAAGTCTCAATAACATTATTGCAACGGGGAAAAGTATTGATCAAAATAACAACACTATCCCTGTGTCAGGTTTATCAAGTATTAACAATATCAAGGTACTCCGAGAAATTATTCTCGCTAAACGTCCCCAGAAAACCCTAGAAATCGGCTTAGCTTATGGAGGAAGTGCACTAACTATTCTGGCAAGTCTTCAAGAAATTCACAAAGATAACAACTTTCTGCATACAGCCATAGACCCTTTTCAGAAAAAATCTTGGAAAAATAGTGCCTTGGCTGTGTTAGATGCAGAAAATCTAAGTCAACGATTTAGGTTTATTGAAGATTTTTATTATTTAAGCTTGCCTCAAATAGTAAAATCACAATAAAAATTTGATCTTATTTATGTTGACGGTTCCCATTTGTTTGAAGACGTATTTATAGATTTTTATTATTCCACACTTTTACTCAAAAAAGACGGAATTATTCTGTTTTATGATTGTACTGATAGCCATGTACATAAGCTGATTAGGTTTATCAAAACTAACTATTATGATTTACTAGCGAGCTTTTCTTTAGAGAAATATACTCAGAAAAGTTTGCTGAAGAAAATAGTGAATAGATTGGGATACAAACAAATGGAGGCTTTTCAACTGATTGGGACTCCTCCAAGAGGTGCTGAAGCGTGGAATTCAAAATTGAAATCATTCTAGTCTAATTATCAATAAATTATCACAATTAACTTTGCAGGTATAAATCTTTTTCTCTCAATATATTTGTGTTTAAACAACCTCATCAGTGGATCTGCTGTCAAATCGGAGCAAGGGAACATTACGCAATCCCCAGATCCCTACATCAACAGGGTAACCTATCTCACCTAATCACAGACGCCTGGATTACCCCCCAATCTCCCCTCAACTATCTACCCAAAAACCTACTCACCAGTTTACGCGATCGCTTCCACCCAGATCTTGCTCAAGCATCCACTCACGCCTTTACCAATTCCTTGATTCAGCTAGAAATCCAGCAACGTCTGCAAAAAGTGCGTGGTTGGGAACAAATTATTGCCCGTAATCACTGGTTTCAACAAAACGCTGTCAACTATCTGGCAAAAATTGCTCCAAAATTTAATAAACCTCCCATCCTCTTTACTTACAGCTACGCAGCCTTAGATCTATTACAATTTGCCAAAGCTCAAGGGTGGCGCACTGTCCTCGGACAAATAGATCCAGGAATTGTCGAAGAAAAAATTGTTGCCCAAGCCCACCGCCAATATCCCCATTATCAATCAACCTGGCAACCAGCACCCCCGGACTATTGGACTAACTGGCAAAAAGAATGTCACCTAGCAGACCGGATTGTAGTTAACTCCACCTGGTCTAGCCAAGCCCTACAACAAGTTGGGGTACCCTCAGAGAAAATTGCCGTAATTCCCTTAGCTTACCAAGCACCTACCCAATCTCAAGGCTTTGTGCGCACCTATCCGGAACACTTTTCCCCTCAGCGTCCCCTCAGAGTGCTGTTCCTCGGACAAGTTATCCTACGTAAAGGTATCTTTCCCCTGCTGGAAGCAGCTAGATTATTACAACAGGAACCCATTGAATTTCAGATTGTAGGATCCCTAGGGATTACCCTCACCCCAGCCCAACAAAACTTGCCAAATGTGCGCTGGATTGGTTCCGTTCCCCGCAGTGCCACCAGCCAGTATTATCAACAAGCAGATGTATTTCTCTTCCCTACCCTTTCCGATGGCTTTGGTTTAACTCAACTAGAAGCTCAAGCTTGGAAATTACCCCTGATAGTGTCCCGATATTGTGGAGAAGTGGTGAAAGATCAAGAGAATGGCTTGATCTTACCAGAGGTTTCAGGAGAAGCAATTTCTCAAACCTTGCAATGGTGTCTTAATCACCCTCAACAATTGCAGTATTTTGCTCAAAACTCCACAAATCTCTCTCAATTTAGTTTGTCCCAACTCCAACAAAATCTGCAACATATAGGGTACCTAAATGAATTGTGAGAATTTTTGCTCCCTACTCCCTACTCCCTACTCCCTACTCCCTACTCCCTACTCCCTACTCCCTACTCCCTACTCCCTACTCCCTACTCCCTACTCCCTACTCCCTACTCCCTACTCCCTTTATTATAGTTTTGATTAATGACTGATTCTGTAGGGTTTCCCGAAGCCCTTGTCCCTATTTATATAATGGCTTCAAGCCTACTTTTTATCTTAGTCATTGAAGCGTTTTTAGTCAAAGACAAACGAGCTTGGAGTATTCCCGCCCTGGCGGTGTATGCAACTGTTGGAGCATGGTATTTTATAGAACTAATTTACACCCCTGAAAACTTCCTTCAGTTTCCTTCAGAAATAATAGAATACTCTTATTGGCAAATAATTACTTTTTTAATCACTTTTCGCTTGTTAATCCCTTCCCTTTCTCGCCGCTTCCTTAAAAACTACCATACTGCTTGGAAATTTACTGCCTTTAATCCTGAACAACTTTTAATGGTTCTAGCCTTCGTCTGGCTATGTTTATTAGGATATGGTGTTAGCCGTCTCAACGGCGATATTTTCACTGCTTTATTTCCAATTGCAGCTCGTACTGGACGGCAAATGTGGGGTCGGGCTGCTGCTGCTGGTGGTAATGGATTTATTATTTCTTCCGCAGGTTATGTTTATACCCTAGTTTGTGCATTTTTTGGCGTGCTTTTGCCCCTCCCAATGGGCCGTAAATTGAAGACATTAAATCTTTTGCTTGTATTGATTGTACTGCCCTATTTTATTTTTCTGGGAGCTCGTAACCAGCTTCTAGCAGTGATTATGCCAGGCTATTTTAGCTATGCGTTATTTTCCCGAGATCCGCTTTGGAAAAAGGCATTAATTACCATGGCTACTTTTTGGGCTATTAATGAATTGATGACGTTAATTATTACTTATCGTAACATTGGTTTTAATGAATTATTTAATCCAGATGTTGCCCCGCAATTCCAAGAAGAAGTAGAGGAAGAAGGGCACTTGGGATTAAATATGCTAGAAGAGCTGTGTTACATCAATTATTTTTACCAAGAAGGAAGCCTAAATTTAACGTACGGAGGTCGCTATTTAGCAGAAGCAGCTAATATAATACCTAGGGCAATATGGCCTAATAAACCTCTGATTGGAATTGAATATGCCATCTTACGGGGATTTGGTGGTGCTGATAATAGTATAGGGGTATTTGCTACTGTGTCAACTGGATTAATTGGACAAGGATTTTTTAATTTTGGTCCTATTTTGGGACCAATGGGTGCGGCGATTTTAATGGCGGCTTGGGCAAGTTTTATGGGTAGACTCTGGGCACAGCAATTTTCCACCCTGCGCCTAGGATTATTTCTGATTTGTTTAGGGCTGACGTTTAACTTAGGTCGAGAATTTACCCTACTGGTATTATGGCCAGCTTTGTTTGGATATGTATTTGTCCTGATGCTAGAACGCTACGGATCCAAAAAAGCTCAGGGAAGATTTATATCTACATCTCATTTATAGCGTTTGTATCTAGGTTGTAAACGCACGTATTGCCGACAAAGGCATACAAGAGGCAAAAGGGGTGCATCTCCTAAAAGCTGTTTGACCCGGTGGTGCGTTACGGGCAGCAACCTAACCCTGGCTACGAGGCGGAAAATGAAAACCCCCCTAACGCACCCTACTAGACCGACACATCTAAAATGGTGCAATAAGCGTAGGTTGGGTTGAAGAATGAAACCCAACACCAGTAACGCTTTGTTGGGTTTCCCTACCGCTCAACCCAACAAACATTTTTAGGTGTGCCACGCCACTACGCAAAATTTAGGTGCGACTTAAAACAGAATTTAGTATATATATATTTTTATCTAAATCAAGTGCTCAAAATCGCAGTATTGTTTACTAACTATGGCCCCTACCATATTGCCCGTGTTAGTGCTTTGCACCAGCACTTTCATCAAATAGGATGGAATGTAGTTGGTATAGAATTAGCAAGATCCGAAGCTGACTATGCCTGGAAAGCTAATTTACAAAATCTTCCATTTCCGCTTATTTCTGTTGTCAGCGATCGACAGCGAGAGGAGGTAAAATGTTATGAATTACTCCCAAAACTTTACTCTACCCTAAGGAAGGTTCAACCTGATGTGGTGGTGATTGCTGGCTATTTTGAATCAGCCATGGTTGCCACTTTAGTATGGAGTTTATGGCACGGTAAACTACCAATTTTGCTTTCGGAGACTACAGAAACCGATTTTACTAGAATTTGGTGGCGTGAAACGATAAAGCGCTGGCTACTTAACCGGTATAAATCGGCTTTAGTGGGCGGGCAACCACAACAACGTTACTTGATCAAATTAGGAGTACCTAAGGAAGCCATTTTTTGCGGCTATAATGTCGTAGGTAATGATGCTTTCCATCCCGACAAAATTAAATCTCTGGCACCTCCTTTAAAAAAGCCCTACTTCCTGGCTATCAATCGCTTTATCCCTAAGAAAAATCTCCCTTTTATAATTTCAGCCTACGCTACCTATCGCCAACTAGCTAAAGACAGGGCTTGGGATTTAGTCCTGTGTGGGGATGGTTCAATGCGCTCTCAAATTGAGCAACAGATTAAAGACTTAGGGTTGACTAAGTTTATTCATATAACTGGTTTTTTACAACAACAAGAACTTCTGCCTTATTTTGCTCACGCTGGCTGCTTTATCCATGCTAGTACTCACGAACAATGGGGATTAGTTGTGAATGAAGCTATGGCAGCTGGCTTACCAGTGCTAGTGTCTAATCGCTGTGGCTGTTTTGAAGATTTAGTAGTTGAAGGGATCAATGGATTTGGTTTTAATCCCTATGATAGGGAACAGCTAACTAAGTTAATGTTCAAGGTAAGTTCAGGGAAAATTGACCTAGACAATCTCAGTCAAGCCGCCCTGGAACACATCCAGAAATTCTCTCCCGACTATTTTGCTCAAGGTTTGATAAATGCTGTTGAATACGCCTTAGCTAATCACTAATTACTGATGAAAATTCTGATTGTTATTCCTGCTTTAGGGGCTGTTTATGGGGGTACATCTAAATGCGTAGTGGAACTAGCTCAAGCATTGGGTAACTTAGGCATTACTGTTGACCTGGTAGCCACTAATGCTAATGGTTCTGAGGTGATAGAAGCCCCTATCAAAACCTGGTTACCTAAAACTAATTATCGCCTACAGTTTTTTCCTTACAAAGGGATTGGAGACTACAAATTTAGTTTTTCTCTGAGTAAGTGGCTATACCAACACATCGGCGATTATGACTTAGTCCAAACTAATGCGATTTTTTCAGTTCCTAACCTAGCTGCTTACTGGGCTTGTCAATGGTATAATATCCCTTATGTTATTATCCCCCACGGCATGCTTGACCCTTGGGCACTTTCCTATAAAGGCTGGAAAAAACGTATCTACTATACTCTATTAGAAAAACCGGCTCTCCAAAACGCTAGCGCACTGCAAATGCTAGCCTCTACGGAAGCGGAACAAATTAAACCCCTCAAGCTCAAAACTCCTGTTACTATTGCCCCTAACGGCATTCACCGTCAAGACTTTGAACAACTCCCTAATCCGGAACTTTTTTATCAACAGTTTCCAGCTACTCGTAACAAAACTCTGATTCTTTTCTTAGGACGTATCGACCCCAAAAAAGGATTAGACTTGCTAGCCACAGCTTTTGGTAAAATACACTCTAAATTTTCCCATACTCACCTAATTCTTGCAGGTCCTGATAACATTGGTTTCTTACCTACGGCCAAAGACTACTTTGCTAATGCAGGTTGTCTGGATGCTGTTACCTTTACAGGGATGCTAACAGGCTCTCTCAAATATGCTGCCCTTGCTGCTGCTAGTATTTATGTTGCCCCTTCTTATTCTGAAGGGTTTAGTATGTCTGTGCTGGAAGGTATGGCTTCAGGTTTACCTTGTGTTATTACCACAGGCTGTAATTTTCCAGAAGCTGCTACTGCAAACGTTGCCCATGTAGTTGATATTGATGCTGAGGCTATTGCCAATGCTTTAAACCAGTGTTTACAATTTCCCCAACAAGCCAAAGAAATGGGAACTCGCGCTCGTCAACTTATCTTTGAACAATACACCTGGGATTCCATAGCAAAAAAACTGATTCAAGTTTATAAATCTATCATCCAAAATCAACCTATTTCGATCTTATCTTAACAAGATATTATTTTAACAAATTTTTCGGGAATGCTAGAAAAAATTACCCCACTCATTCTCACCTACAACGAAGCGCCTAATATCGAACGTACCCTTCAACAGCTTACCTGGGCAAAGACAATTGTTGTAATTGATAGTTACAGCACCGATGAAACCTTAGAAATTGTCAAATATTACCCCCAAGTTCAAGTATTTCAGCGAAAATTTGACACCCACGCAACACAATGGAATTACGGTCTAGAACAAGTCACATCAGAATGGGTACTGTCATTAGATGCTGATTACAGTGTCACCAATGAGTTAATAGCTGAAATAAAAGCTTTACAAATAGATACCGATATTAATGGCTATTTTGCCAAATTCAAATATTGTGTTTTTGGCAAACCCCTTAGAGGAACGATACTTCCCCCTCGTCAAGTTTTATTTCGCAAAGAAAAATCAACGTATATTGATGATGGTCACACCCAGCTTTTGCAAGTTAATGGCAACTCAGCAACACTCTCTTCCTACATTCATCACGATGACCGCAAACCTTTAAGCCGATGGTTGTGGGCCCAAGACCGATACATGATAATTGAAGTCAAAAAACTAACCCAGACCCCAGATAATGAAATTAGTTTAGGTGACAGGATTCGCAAACAAAAAATCATTGCTCCCTTTATTATCCTATTTTACTGTCTGATTCTTAAGGGCGGAATTTTCGATGGTTGGCATGGTTGGTATTACGCATTTCAACGGATGCTAGCGGAAACTCTGTTATCTATTCGGTTGATTGAATTTGAAAAATTACAGAAGCAGTAAATTTTAACCATTGTCAAATAGGGAATCGGGAATCGGGAATCGGGAATCGGGAATCGGGAATCGGGAATCGGGAATCGGGAATCGGGAATCGGGAATCGGGAATCGGGAATCGGGAGTCGGGAATCGGGAGTGTGGGGCGGGGGCGCGGGGCGGGGGCGCGGGGAGATGGGGAGATGGGGGGAACCCTCAAGACCGGACTGGATCCCCAAGACTCTTCTACTCTCTACTCTTTACTCCCTACTCCCTACTCCCTACTCCCTACTCCCTACTCCCTACTCCCTACTCCCTACTCCCTACTCCCTACTCCCTACTCCCTACTCCCTACTCCCTACTCCCTGCTCCCTACAACTCAACCTACGGGAAAATCCTTGTATTGAGCCATGAAACGAAACTTATCTTCACGCCGACGTTTCACCAATAAACCTGGCTTTGGCTACCCTCGCAAAACCCTACGCAAAATGCGGGCGGTATTTACCCTTACCATCCTATGTATTGCTCTTACCTTTATCCCCATTCGCTTAGGGTTCGCCCATCTCCAATCCCCCACTCCTCAGGTGATTCTGACCCTCGGTGGAGATATCACACGGGAAAAATTTACAGCTGAGTTTGCTCAGCAACATCCTAACCTTGATATTTGGGTCTCTTCTGGAGAGCCCACCCCACAAGCCCAAAAGGTCTTTCGGGAAGCAGGTATTCCTGATCAGCGAGTAAATCTTGATCGCCGTGCTATCGATACCGTCACCAACTTTACCTCCCTGGTTCAAGATTTCCAAACCCATGACATCCACCATGTGTATCTAATCACCTCAGACTTTCATATGCGTCGGTCGATTGCGATCGCCTTCTTTATTTTCGGCAGTCAGGGTATTGCCTTCACTCCTGTCGCCATTCCTTCCCAGCAGCCTGAGGAATCCTGGCTGCCAGTGCTACGGGATGTAGGGCGCTCGGTGGTCTGGATTATCACTGGTCATAGTGGGGCGAGTCTTCATTATTATTTGAGAGCGTAATTGAGAATTAAGAATTAAGAATGAAGAATGAAGAATGAAGAATGAAGAATGAAGAATGAAGAATGAAGAATGAAGAATGAAGAATCGGGAATCGGGAGTCGGGAATCGGGAGTCGGGAATCGGGAATCGGGAGTCGGGAATCGGGAATTAAGAATGTAGAATTAAGAATGTAGAATTTGGAATTATGCATTCTGACAGATAATCTACCCTACGCGAATACCAAAGGCGAACAACATTTTTGAATGTAGAATTATAAATTATACATTCTAGATTCTGCCTTCTGGCTTCTGCCTTCTACATTCTAGATTCTGCCTTATAGATTCTAAATTATAAATTCTACATTCTTAATTCTTAATTCTTAATTCTACATTCTACATTCTTATAATCTACCCTACGCGAATACCAAAGGCGAACAACATTTTTGAATGTAGAATTATAAATTATACATTCTAGATTCTGCCTTCTGGCTTCTGCCTTCTACATTCTAGATTCTGCCTTATAGATTCTAAATTATAAATTCTACATTCTTAATTCTTAATTCTTAATTCTACATTCTACATTCTTAATTCTTAATTCTGACAGATAACCTTCAACCAAACCAATATATGACTACTGACTTAAGTAAACCACCAGCTTTAGAAATAGCCCCCTTAGTAGATTTAAGCCAATACGACTCATCTCGATTTGACCGAGGGCGTCCCAGCTGGCTAATCTTAATCTGGTGGTTGGTGCAAGCGATCGCATTTCCCTTAAGTCTTCATAACTTCAATGGTTTCCGCCGATGGCTGCTACAACTATTTGGAGCCAAGATTGGTACTAATGTCATCATTCGACCCACTGCTCGTTTTACTTACCCCTGGAAAGTAGAAGTTGGTGACTACAGTTGGATTGGGGATGATGTAGTTTTCTACAGTGTCGATCGAATTCGCATTGGTAGTCATTGTGTTATTT
This sequence comes from Moorena sp. SIO3E8, assembly GCF_010692445.1. Classification (NCBI taxonomy): domain Bacteria; kingdom Bacillati; phylum Cyanobacteriota; class Cyanophyceae; order Coleofasciculales; family Coleofasciculaceae; genus Moorena; species Moorena sp. SIO3E8. The sequence continues at coordinate 27,154 of NZ_JAAHHM010000073.1, forward strand.
CGCAAAAATGTTACCTCTGTACCGGTAGTCACGATATCAAAGACCCAAGATTTGGGTTAATCACAGGTGAGATTCATGTTGGTAACGGAGCCTGGATTGCCACCGATTGCTTCGTTGCTCCCGGTGTCCACATTGGAGCCAATGCGGTAATTGGTGCTCGCAGCAGTGTGTTTAGTAATATCCCAGAGCAGCAAGTATGCTGGGGGACACCAGCACGTGCTCGGTATCGACGGGAAATAGGGAGTAGGGAGTAGGGAGTAGGGAGTAGGGAGTGTGGGAAGTGTGGGGAGTGTGGGGAGCTGGGGAGCTGGGGAGATCGGGAGATGGAGAGCTGGGGAGATCGGGAGATGGGAAGTTTGGGGAGATGGGGAGTCAGATCTTTGAGAACTGCTATAGTGGTAAACAATTCGTGATTTTAGATCCTGTTACCTTTACCAGACCGTAGCGAAACCACTACATCTTTATCACTACCTTCAAAATGACACTCAACAGCATCTCGAACCATCGTTCTCAGCTCATCTAACGTGTCTGCTTGAGTAAATATAGATTCTCCTAAAGCTCTGGCTGTATAACCCCCTTCCGGATCTTCCTCAACCAAAAACACAACTTCGCTCATGTTCATGACTCCCCCATTGTTGTCTATCGTTATTATTGCATAGGGAACAGGGAGTAGGGAGTAGGGAGTAGGGAGTAGGGAGTAGTAGGGAGTAGTAGGGAGTAGGGAGTAGTAGGGAGTAGTAGGGAGTAGTAGGGAGTAGGGACTTCGGAAGTCGGAAGTGGGAAGAGGGAAAAAATCCTGTCTACCTGATAGTTATGAAAAACGCTGTATCCCTATGCTGTCACAATCCTGAAACAAAAGCAAAATCGGTTCTTCACTGATGGCAATTCTTATTTGGGTGAGGTAAAAATTCTTGGGTTTTAGGGAGTAGGGAGCAGGGAGTAGGGAGTAGTAGGGAGTAGGGAGTAGGGACTTCGGAAGTCGGAAGTGGGAAGAGGGAAAAAATCCTGTCTACCTGATAGTTATGAAAAACGCTGTATCCCTATGCTGTCACAATCCTGAAACAAAAGCAAAATCGGTTCTTCAGTACCTTTTATGCTAAATTTACAGTCAAAAAACTTAGAAAGCTTACTGTATAAGAAAAATTCTGCGATTCAACTCACAAAAAATTTTGAATACGGGCTCTTTCCATTGCTCCCTACTCCCTACTCCCTACTCCCTACTCCCTACTCCCTACTCCCTACTCCCTATTCCCTTCAACCGACCGCAAAATCACTATACTGACGCATAAACGGAGTATGAAAGGCTAATACAATGTCATACTTAGGAATTCCCACATCAGTCAGCTCATTCGCCACACCATATTCAGTCCCATCGTATTGAATCCAAATTTTGTCATTGATAATATCAATATGAATCAAGCAGCCATAGACACGGCGATGCTCTTCCCAACCCACACTGATAATTTGATAGTGGTCGTTTTCTAGATCAAACGAAGTATAACGGTCTATATCACCAAACGAAGGTTTTATTTTGCTGTAATCGGTCAATATTTTCTTAATCGCTTCACGATACTGGTTTAATTTATCCATTTCACAATTACTTCCTCTTCAGGATCGAAGACTAACAGCTTAACTTGATACTCTTTAATACTAAGTTGAGGGAGTTCTTCACAAAAAAAATCGTCGTAAATGGATAAGGGAACAGCCAAATAAAGTAATCGCTGTGGTTGCTTCAGGCGTAGTACGATCCGGTAATTCAAAAACTGCCCTAAAGCTAAATGAAATTGAAATACACTAGAAGATGAGACAAAGCTTTTAATTTCAACAGCAATTTGCTGATTCTCCTTCTGTGCACCAATTAACCTTTCGGCACCTAAGTCGATATGCAATTGGCGATCGCGTAAATCTAAGGTTAAGGGGTCGTGAGTAATTACCCAATTATCTTGGACAAGCGCTTTTTTAACAACATCATGAAATATATCCTTAGCAGGCATTGCTACATTTACGTTTTATAATGATTCAAAAATCAATAGATACACTGTTCCCTAGAATATTATAACGTTTCTAGCATTTATGAGGTACGCTTATGAACTTCAAAGTCCCCCTTTATAAGGGGGATTTAGGGGGATCCCTTTGTACCTCATGGGAAAGAGAATTGCTATATAACGGCTGGTCAAAATCCTCTGACATTTTAACTAACCCCTTAGCGCTACCAAACTTAGGCGTTGCTTGTACTGCCATCATTGGCACAATTCTAAACGATTTCCCATCACTACCGAGGATGACAACCTCTTCCCCTGCTGCTGCTGCTTCAAGTAGTTCCGCGAGTCTAGTCTCTGCTTCCTTCAACTGAATTTGGTACATGATCACGGTTCCAGAGCCAACGGTTTGAGTATAGCAATTAGAAGGGAGTAGGGAGTAGGGAGCAGGGAGTAGGGAGTAGGCAATAGGCATGCTAGCAATAGGCAATAGTGTCGGAAGTGTGCGGTCAGTGCAACGGTTTTTGGAGTAGGGAACAGGGAACAGCGGATCTGGGAACAGGAGGAAGTGTGCGGTCAGTGCAATGGTTTTATTAACTGTGCGGCCAGTGCAATGGTTTTATCAACTGTGCGGCCAGTGCAACGGTTTTCTGATACCTATTGATAAAAACGGGACTTCGGAGCAAGGGGAGTGTCCCAAGTGTCTCAACTGTGCGGCCAGTGCAACGGTTTTGTGATCACTATTGATTAGGAAAAGCGACTTCGGGGGGGGGAGTTTCGGAACTATGTGCTCAGTGCAACGGTTTTCTCAACTGTCGAAAGTGTGGGGAGATCGGGAGTCAGCTCAGCGTTCCCTCTTGCCTCTTGCCTCTTGCATGCATGCCTCTTGCCTGTTCCCTGTTCCCTACTCCCAGCTAGAATAAAGTGGACTATAGTTTAGGGTAATCAATCATGGATGCTCCTAAGTCTGAAACCACTCCTCCTCAAAAGCAGTTACGTCCATTTGCACTCTGTCTAGGCCAGTTCAAAGTCCCAGATGATTTTGATGCCCCGTTGCCAGATGAGATTCTAGACGGGTTTGAGCAATAGTGAAACTATAGAATATTTTTGTCAATTTTTCCTTGACCAATGATTAATCAATAGGGAATTGAGAATTAAGAATTGAGAATTAAGAATTGAGAATTGAGAATTGAGAATTAAGAATTGAGAATTAAGAATTGAGAATTGAGAATTGAGAATTGAGAATTGAGAATTAAGAATTGAGAATTGAGAATTAAGAATTGAGAATTGAGAATTAAGAATTGAGAATTAAGAATTAAGAATTAAGAATTAAGAATTGAGAATTAAGAATTAAGAATTTAAAATTAACCCTTCTACCTTCTACCTTCTACCTTCTACCTTCTACCTTCTACCTTCTACCTTCTACCTTCTACCTTCTACCTTCTACCTTCTTAATTCTACCTTCTTAATTCTACCTTCTTAATTCTACCTTCTTAATTCTACATTCTACATTCAACTTTCCCTACTCCCTAGTAACGACGCCGGGAGACACTAGCTTCACCCAACTTACGCCAGGTATGCCAGCCAACTACTCCATCCACTTTCAAACGGTTGTTGCGTTGGAATTGAGTTACACCTAGGTAGGTATATCGGTCAAAATTGGCGTTAAATTTAACAATGGTGTAGCCCAAGCTGATTAGGATCTGCTGCAAAAATCGCACGGCGTCACCATTGTTACCAGGAGTCAGCACTGGCATAGTCACAGTAGTAATTGTGTCAAGGGTTAGGGATGGTGGGTTATAGGGAGGATAGGGAGGATAGGAATGTTGGGCGTCAACGTTGATGACTTCTTTTGGGCTTTCCATGGATGGGGCGGTTGCCATCCCTAGGTCTTGATTGTCCATAGTTTCTGGTGAATTGGTCATGGATTGGTCATCCGCCATCATGGTTTGGGCAGGATTGGGGATTGGTATTTCTGAGTTGTTTTTCATGATTTGTGCTGAAGTTGTGTATAGGTTTTGCGACTATTAAGGGAGTAGGGAGTAGGGAGTAGGGAATCGGGAATCGGGAATCGGGAGTCGGGAATCGGGAGTGTAGCTGGCGTTGCTGAATCAAGTAATGAATCTGAGTAGAGTGGGCATCCTGCCCGCAAGGGCAAGATCTCGAACGGGCAAGATGCCCATTCTACAAAACTTTTCAAATCATTCCATTATTCAGCAACGCCGTGTAGCTGGTAAGTATGGAAAACGCTATAACATCGCTGCCGCAGTGAAATGCGATTGACCTTTGGTCACGCTACGCGATCGCGTTTTTGATAGCGTTTCTCATACCTATGAAGTACACAGGATTTTTTCCCTGTTCCCTCTTGCCTTTTGCCTAAACTCCAAAATCTACCTCAACCAATTGAAAACTGCGATAGATCTAGTCCAGACCGATTGAGCAACCGAAAAAAGATGGAACAATTATTGGTTTCTTTTTCCGTTATACTCAATTAAGCTGTCTGACCTTCAATTTATAACCGCTATTGTATGCTTCAGAAATTACAGGTGGTATTTCGGCAAGAGCTCCCTTTGTTTTCCTGTTGAATAACCCGTAACTATAACAATTTTCAATCGTAAGTGAAAAATACCTCTCTAGACAGTGGATACTACAGGGAATCGGGAATGCGCGAATTTAGAATGCGCGAATTTAGAATTGGGAATCGGGAATCGGGAATCGGGAATCGGGGGAAGAGTATGGGTTGTGGTAGATAAATGTGATCGCAGATGGCTATGGTCGGTAAATGCGAACGCGCCCCGCGTGACAAGCAGGTCAATCGCATCTAGCTGTGATCGGTAAATGCGTTCGGATCTAGCTGTGATCAGTAAAAGCGATCGCATCTAGCTGTGATCAGTAAAAGCGATCGCATCTAGCTGTGATCAGTAAAAGCGATCGCATCTAGCTGTGATCAGTAAATGCGATCGCATCTAGCTTTGATCAGTAAATGCGATCGCATCTAGCTGTGATCGGTAAATGCGATCGCAGCTAGATGCGATCGATAAATGCGAACGCGCCCCGCGTGACAAGCAGGTCAATCGCACATAGCTGTGGTGGGTAAAAGCGAACGCGCCCCGCGTGACAAGCAGGTCAATCGCGTAGCGTGACAAGCAGGTCAATCCCATCTAGCTGTGATCAGTAAAAGCGAACGCGCCCCGCGTGACAAGCAGGTCAATCGCGTAGCGGCTCTTTTGGAGCATCGCGTAGCGTGACAAGCAAGTCAATCGCACTTACTATTCCCTGTTCCCAGATCCGCTGTTCCCAGATCCGCTGTTCCCTCTCCATCAAAAAATTGTTACAAAAATTTTCAAAATATGTTATAATTATGCAATTTTTATGCTATTATAGAAAAAGGAACACTCAAAAGGAGATAAGTGAAGAGCCAGCCCACAGATGTTAGAGCGTCACGGGCTGGCTCTGGGTCTCCCACTCAAAAGGAGGTAATTTTATTATGTCGTACAGTCAACGCCTATACCCATGGGCAATCGTTCGCTTGTTACCACAGATGCAACGAGTCGTTGTCGCTCGTTTCCGTAACCGATCCAATGCGGAGGGTCATATGACAGCTCTTAAACGGCTGATGCCCGAGGCTGAATTTGTGATTATTTTTGATGTTCCTAATCCTATTGGTGAAGAAGATTCTTCAGAATGAAGAATGTAGAATGGAGAATGTAGAATTGAGAATGTAGAATTAAGAATGGAGAATTACCAATTCGCGCATTTTAAATTATTAATTCTTAAATCAAAAAGGTTGTTCGCCTTTGGTGTTAGGTGAAGGGGAGGTTGTTTGTAAGAATGGAGAATGGTGAAGGCAGAATGGTGAATTCTTCATTCTAAATTCTTCATTCTAAATTCTTCATTCTAAATTCAAAAATACTGATCCACCTCGTTAAGACCGGGAGGAACCTGGTTTGCCTGACGAATTTCACGACTTCCAACCCCAACTACTGCGAGAAACCTGCCAACCTCCCAACTATCCCAGGGAGGAGATGTTCATTGCTACAAACCTGAATGTATATTACAACAGTCGTCATTACTTATGGCATAAGCGACCAGATTGGTTTCTGGTATTAGATGTAACTCCTGCTGAAAAACAAGAAGACCTGCGCTGGAATTATGTGGTTTGGCAGGAAGGAAGAGCGCCATTTTTGGTAGTGGAACTCCTATCACCAGGTACCGAAGCTGAAGATTTAGGACAAACCCTAAGGTCGGCCAACAAGCCACCAACCAAATGGCAAGCCTATGAGCAGTATATGCGCATTCCTTACTATGTAGTTTTTGACCGCTATGAAAAACAGCTGCACGTGTTTCAATTAATTGCCACTCAGTATCAACCGGTAGAACTTTCTGAACCCAAATTTTGGATTCCAAAACTGGAATTAGGGTTAGGAGTATGGCAAGGTAAATATCAACAAACAGAAGGGTTGTGGCTGCGTTGGTATGATGGAGCTGGTAATTGGATTGAGACTTCAGCAGAACGGGCAAAACGATTGGCAGAAAAATTGCGTACCCTTGGCATCAATCCCGATGATTTATAGGAGTAATTTATGGCAACATCAATATCACAACCGATGGTAATTCCCATTCTTGAAAACGGCGATCGCTTAACTCGGGTGGAATTTGAACGACGATACCAGGCAATGCCTGATACCAAGAAAGCAGAATTGATTGAAGGAGTAGTTTACGTGGCATCTCCCGTCAGGATCACGAAACATGCCAATCCCCATGGGAAAATTATTACCTGGCTAGGGGTCTACGAAGCCGCTACCCCCGGTGTCATGTTGGGAGACAATCCTACGGTGCGGCTGGATTTTGATAATGAGCCCCAACCAGATGCAATTCTGCGCATTGATCAACAAAAGGGTGGACAGTCCCGCATTACTGACGATGACTATATAGAAGGAGCACCGGAGTTGATTGTCGAAATTGCGGCCAGTAGTGCTTCCTACGACCTACATGACAAGCTACGGGCTTACCGGCGCAATGGAGTAAAGGAGTATTTAGTTTGGCTGGTGCAAGAGCAACAGTTTCGCTGGTATGAATTGGATGCAGGGGAGTATGTCCAGCAGCAGCCAGATCAGTTGGGGGTGCTTAGCAGTAATGTGTTTCCAGGATTGCAGTTGGCAGTAGGGGCGTTACTAGCTGGAGAAATGCAACGGGTATTGTCAGTGCTTCAGGAGGGAATAGAGTCAGAGGCACATCAACACTTTGTAGCTGGATAGGCTCGGTAGCTAATACTCCGAAGATGGCTTTTGCGATCGGCGTTCGCGCAGCGTGGCCAAAGGCCTCAGCCGCGCCAAAGGCGATTAGCCCGAAGGGCTACGCTACGCGATCGCAAACAGCAACAAACCCACTGCTGGGACCCTAGGTAACTGACCCAAATGCTACCCTCAAACTATCAGGTTCAACAGAAGATCATGTACCAAACTGACCCACCGCTTTCTCCCAGCGAAACCATGCCCACGATGTATGACCTACCTAGTGAAGACCCAGAGGAGCCTGGTTTGCCTGACGAATTTCACGACTTCCAACCCCAGCTATTGCGGGAAACCTGCCAACCTCCTAACTATCCCAAGGAGGAGATGTTCATTGGTACAGACCTAAATTTATATTACGATAGCCATCATTTATTGTGGCACAAACGACCGGATTGGTTCCTGGTATTGGGTGTCACTCCTGCTCAACAACAACAAGATCTGCGCTGGAGTTATGTGGTTTGGCAGGAAGGAAGAGTGCCATTTTTGGTAGTGGAACTCCTATCACCAGGTACCGAAGCCGAAGATTTAGGACAAACCCTAAGGTCTGCCAACAAGCCACCCACCAAATGGCAAGCCTATGAACAATACATGCGCATTCCTTACTATGTGGTCTTTGACCGTTATGAAAACCAGTTGCGAGTGTTTCAATTAATTGTCACCCAGTATCAGGAAGCAGAGCTTTCTGAGCCCAAATTTTGGATTCCAGAACTAGAATTAGGGTTAGGAGTATGGCAAGGAAAATATCAAGAAACAGAAGGGTTGTGGCTGCGTTGGTATGATGGGGCGGGTAATTGGATTCCAACTTCAGCAGAACGGGCAGAACAAGAACGCCAACGGGCAGAACAAGAACGCCAACGGGCAGAACAAGAACACCAACGGGCAGAACAGGAATCCCAACGGGCAAAACGATTGGCAGAAAAATTGCGTACCCTTGGCATCAATCCCGATGATTTATAGCGCTACGCGCAAGTCAGAAGTGAGAAGTCAGAAGTCAAAAGTAAGCTAGGAGTAGGTTTCGGAGTTTAGAAGCGATGCAGCGCGGTCTTGGGAAGGCAGCGCGGTCTTGGGGAGGCAGCGCCGCCAAAGGGGGTCCCCCCCATGAGCGACTGCCGTGGTTTCCCCCATGAGCGACTGCATCAAGACAATGTCAAACATCTTAATGGGTAGTGCTATATAGGAGTAGTCTATGGGAACATCAAAATCCCCACCGATGGTAATTCCACATGATGTGCTGGCAGTTTTGCAGGTATTGTCGCCAAAGCAACGTCAATTAGTGTTTGACTTTGCTGAGTTCTTGCTCCAAAAGCAAAGAAAATCCGAAAGTGAAGAATCGGCTGATAGTCCGCCAATACCTGGATAAGTTGACGCTTCTGAATAGGTGGGCATTGGGCTACAATCAAAACAATGGGTTGAAAATGCTGAGTCGGTTATGAGTGTTGTAATTTCTGATGAGTTGTTGCAAGCTGCTAAACTATCGGCAGCCGATTTGAAGCTTGAGATTGCCATTATGCTATATAAACAGAAAAGAATTAGTATTGGTAAAGCCCGTGAGCTAGCTGGCATGCACCTAATTGAATTTCAACAAGCACTCTCTAATCGGAGAATTTGTATCAATTATGACCGTGAAGATTTTCAACAAGACATTCAAACATTGAAGGAATTGGGCGATATATGATCGTGGTTAGCTTTCCGGCAAAATTCATCCCACACTCATGCTGCGCATTGAGTGTGGGATGAATTTTGCACAGGATCTCTCGGAACAGGGAAGCGAGCTATCAAGCTCCTAATTAATTCTGATTGAGTCATCCCGCGCCGCTGTTCTTCTTGTATCAACTGTCTTTTTTCAAAATCGGTAATCCTGATTATTATTTTTTTATCTTTCATTTTGGATTACTATTTGTAGACACACTTGCTATAATTATAGTAGGTCGATAAGCCAAAGAGCAAGTCAATGATAATCGCGTACCAATACCGGTTAAAACCAACAAAAGAGCAAAAGGCGAAGATAGACAATTGGCTGTCTATGCTGTGTGCTCAATATAATTATTTGTTGGCCGA
>NZ_JAAHHM010000074.1:0-36373 GCF_010692445.1 Moorena sp. SIO3E8
TAATATTGCCTTTTGCCTCTTGCCTCTTGCCTCTTGCCTCTTGCCTCTTGCCTCTTGCCTCTTGCCTCTTGCCTCTTGCCTCTTGCCTCTTGCCTTTTGCCTTTTGCCTCTTGCCTCTTGCCTCTTGCCTCTTGCCTCTTGCCTTAAAAGGATAAGCTTTGTCAGTCACCCAAATAATAATTTCTATATAATATCCTCCAAAAGCTGCTCACTTTCTGACAGCCCAATAAACCCTTCTTGTTGTGCTTGTTTAGCTTTGATAGCTATAAGTTCCTCTTCTAATTCTAATAACCTTTCAAATTCTTCTATAGAAATAACAACAGCAACCTTACGTCCTTTTTTAGGAATTTGTATTGGCTCTCTTCGAGCTAAATCCAACAGTTCACCAAAACGGTTTTTTGCATCAGATACTCCAAGGATTTTCATAACTTTTTAGGTAAAAATACTAGACATAAAGTCTAAAATAGCTGACGGGGGGACATAGCGGTTATAACCCTTGTGTAGCAAGGGATACAGCAGAGTAATCAAAAAAAAGATAGGTCAAATATAGTAACCCTGACCTATCTACCAAAAATGATAGCTAAAACATACCAGAAAATTCTACAAAATCAGCTGTATCACAGCAGGTATTTGTTGGTGACCTTAGTCGTTGCGAGCCTACAACTACTCAGACAGGTCAAACTAGAAGTGTTAGCTCAAGCGCTACCGTTACCTATTTTGTTTGAGAGTCGTCGCAAGAAATTACGTCGGTTTTTGCGACTAAGAGAGTTTAACATAGTTTCAATATGGTTTCCCTGTGTAAGTGCTCTTCTAGAAGAGATGTTTAAACCGAACGATAGAATATATTTGGCAATAGACCGCACTAGCTGGGGGGTGATTAATATCTTGATGGTTAGCGTCATCTATGATCATCGAGCCTGGCCGATTTACTGGGAGTTCTTGGAGAAAAAAGGCAGCAGTAATTTTGATGAGCAAACATCTGTTTTGGGGAAAAGTCTTGGGTTACTCTCCAACTATAGGGTGGTGGTTTTAGGGGACCGGGAATTTTGTTCACCCAAACTGGGCAACTGGCTGAGCTTGGAGGGTGCATACTTTTGTTTGAGACAGAAATCTAACACGCTTGTTTGTCACGATACTGAGATGGAACAAAAGTTGAAAGACTATGGGCTTAAGCCAGGAGTAAAGCTGTTTATTAAGGACTGCCAGGTTACCAAACAAAAAGGATTTGGGAGGTTTAATATAGCCGGTAAGTGGAAGGGAAAGTACCAGGGATTTAAAACGAAAGAGCCTTGGTATATTTTAACTAACTTTGATGAGTTAGATACGGCTATTGTCGCCTACCAAAGACGATTTTCAATTGAGGAAATGTTTCGAGATTTTAAGTCGGGAGGCTATAGTCTTGAAGGGTCTAAACTCACAAGTGAGCATCTCTCAAAATTGATGATTGTTGTGGCGATTGCCTATACCAGTGCGATGCTTCAAGGGCGAGACATTAAGCAGATGGGAATTCAAAAATATGTGGTCAGGCCTGAAACCCAATCAAGTGGACAAAGGCGACATAGCGCTTTTTATGTTGGCCAACATCAGCATTCGTGGCTTCGCTTAAGGGGATTGTGCGAAAAAATAGTGGACGAACTTTTGAAAATTAACCGTCGTTGGCTCAACTATTACAAGAAAGGTGAGCGGGCTATAGAGTTAGCACTGTCTACGTTATAAGCTTTATGTCCCCCTGTCAGCTAAAATAGCTATTTTAGCTAAAATAGTCAATAGCAGCCTGTGATGTAGGGTGGGCAGTGGTTCCCTTCGAGATGGTCAGCCTTTTAATTGGTATAAAGCACTGCCCACCTGCCTCAGATTGATTAGTTTCGGTGGATAATGATTGAAGTTACGGCAAGCGCTGTTATCTTTGTGAACAAAGTATTCCCGAAAAGTATGACGATTGAAGCCAATTTAACTAATTTGAACGAAAGTCTTGATAAGTCAAGGGAACAAGTTCACCTCAAACAAGACGAAACATTTCAATGGACAAAGCAGTGGTATCCAGTAGCTGTTGTTGAATTCCTTGCGCCATCTCGTCCTCACAAAATACAGTTACTGGGTAAAGAGCTAGTGTTATGGCGGGATGGGTCTGGTAAATGGCGTTGTTTTGAAGATTTTTGTCCCCATCGATTAGCTCCTCTTTCTGAAGGGCGTGTGGAGTCTGATGGAACCTTATTGTGTGCTTATCACGCTTGGCGTTTTGATGCTCAAGGAAATTGTGTTAGTATTCCTCAATCCCAAGACCAGGAGACTGAACTTAAAAACTGCTCGAATCCTAAATCCTGTGCTGTTGCCTATCCAACTCAGGAAAATCAAGGTTTACTCTGGGTATGGCCAGAATCGGGAACCAAGGCTCAACAGGAAAGTCAGTTGAGAAAACCCCGTTTAATTCCCGAACTAGAATCAGATTCCGATCGAGTAGTCAAGCTATTTTGGAATATCCGCGACTTGCCCTATGGCTGGGACTTTTTCATGGAAAATGTTGCTGATCCCGCTCACGTACCGGTTTCCCATCACGGTATTATGGGTAGTCGCTATGAAGATGCCAAGTATTATGATATGCCTGGTCTTAGGGAAATATCCACTCAAGAAGGATTTTCCTTTGCTATTAACCCCACCGTTGAAAAGGTAGCCGAAGCAATTCATGACTTTCAACCTCCCTGTCATATGAGAATTGTTACTAACTATAACGATGGCGGAAAATTAATCTTAGCCTTATATGCCATTCCTACTCGTCCTGGCTGGTGTCGTCATATTGGTTGTCAGGTCTTAGTCAAGAATGAAGCGGGAAAAACACCAGAAGGCTTAGGATTTTTTGCCTTACCAATGCCAATTTGGTTGGGTCATGTCTTGGCTTCAGTATTTTTGCATCAAGACTTAGTATTCCTTCACTACCAAGAAAAAATATTGGCTCGACGACAACAGCAAGACTGGCTCAAGACAGTTTATACTCCCAATCCTCAAGACAAAATGGTAATCACCTTTCGTCAGTGGTTTAAAACGAGAGCAGGAGGTAAAATTCCTTGGGATTCAGGTATCAATGATCAACTTCCCAATGCTGAGTTAGATAAAAAGCAGCTTTTTGATGTGTGGTCAACTCATACTAAAGATTGTGTTGTTTGTCAAAAGGCTCTGACCAATATCAATCGTGCTGTGGTAATCAGTTATGGAGCGGCGGCGCTCTGTTTATTAATCGGAATAGTTATGGATGCCCGGGCTGTAGCATTTAAGATGGCAATGACTACAGATACCGTGACTATATCTCCTTTGAAAGTGATACCTTCAACCGGATTCTGGCTAGGGATTGCGGGAGCAATTATTCTAGCAACCATAGGCTACTCATTTAAAAGGTTAAGTCGGCTGTTTTACGTTTATGAATTTGACCATTCCAAGAATGATTAGGTAAGTTATAAATGTAGGGTGGGCAGTGGTGACTTTCGTACCGGATCAGCTTTTTAATTGGTATTGATCACTGCCCACCATCGGATGAATTTTATTAAAAATTTAGACTTTTAATTAGAGTGCTCTTGCAGCCAGCCCACCAGGGAAGTAGATGTAGTAGATGTAGATGTAGATGTAGGGTGGGCAGTGCCTAATCACCTGAGATTTAGCTAATTTTCTATAAAACCACTGCCCACCCTACGATGACTTTTATTTATTAAAAATCTAAAACTATTTTATATTCTATACATGCCCAATTTGATAATAAAAAAATTTTCCTAAACCCCTTGACATTAAATTAAGTTATTTATATATTAATAAATAAGCAGTTTTAAGGAATTACTACTGATGAATAACAACCTTCCACCCAACTCCGATGAAAATACCAACCCTAATAACCCAGGTCGCAAACCTAAGAAAGTCAAGCACATCTTGGTCGGTTCTCCTAAACAAGTTCGCAAAACAATTAATGCTATCTATTCCCTTAAATACGCCTATCCCGACGAGTGGAGCGCTTTCGAGCCTACCGGAAAATCTGGTCAGGTTATGACCTTTTTGATTCGATACTTATACCTAAACTAGGATAGTAAATTGCCAGGGCGTCGCCCTGGCGACTATGAATCGTGAAAATTGTTTTGTGGAGGGGTATACATCAGGATGAAGGATGAGTTGGGATCTAGTTACTTTCGAGTAGTTGCTGACTAATTCGATAGTTTATCAGTAGTGATTTAGAGTTGAGTGCAGCTCAGCTGTACTTGTGGAAGCTTACAAACTAAAAATCGGTCAAGACTTGGGGTTAACCAGAACTTGACCGATTTTTTTTATTGCTATATATTAGTTATTAATTATTGGGTCAGTTTTAAGCTATATATGTAGGGTGGGCAGTGCTTACCTTCCCCATAATCAACTTTTCAATGGGTATTTAGCACTGCCCACCAGCCAAGATCTAGATGTAGTACATGTAGGGTGGGCAGAGATGTAGGGTGGGCAGTGCTTACCTTCCCCATATTCACCTTTTCAATTCTTATCAAGCACTGCCCACCATCGGATTAATGTTATTAAAAATTTAGACGATTTTTATAATTAATATCCTGTCGGTGGGCAGTGCCTAATAACTTGATATTCAGCTAATCTTATCGGTGTCAAGCACTGCCCACCCTAGGATTAATCTTATTATTGAAAATTTCGTGCGATTGCGTTTAATTTGATGTAGAGATCTAGTAGAGATGTAGGGTGGGCAGTGCTTACCTTCCCCATATTCACCTTTGACATTGTTATTTAGCACTGCCCACCAGCCCAGATATAGATGTAGTAGATGTAGGGTGGGCAGAGATGTAGGGTGGGCAGTGCTTACCTTCCCCATATTCACCTTTGACATTGTTATTTAGCACTGCCCACCATCGGATTAATTTTATTAAAAATTTAGACGATTTTTATAGTTAATATTCTGTTGGTGGGCAGTGCCTAATAACTTGATATTCAGCTAATCTTATCGGTGTCAAGCACTGCCCACCCTACGATTAATTTTATTAAAATTTTAGTCGGTGGGCAGTGCCTAATAACTTGATATTCAGCTAATCTTATCGGTGTCAAGCACTGCCCACCCTACGATTAATTTTTTTGAAAATTTAGTGGAAGGGACAGCCTGATGTTAATTGCTTGAGAAACAAACTGTTATCGAAGAAATGCTCCAAGGATACAATCTTCAAGTCTTCAGTAACCCGAGCAATACTGATGCCAAACACTTCTATGGTTTCTCCTGTTGGTTCATGACCTTTAAAGGAACCGCTAAAGGTCCCCCAATGCCGCCACTTAAAGGTGACATTAGGAGGTCCGGAAAGCACTTCCATCAGTTCCCACAGAAAGCCATTGGGAAAAGCGTTATGGAAAATTTATATGGATGATTCAAAGGTTTCCTCTGTGGAGCGATAGTGTTCCGTATCCCCAAGAAATACGTTGTATGTGCCGATATCAGCAACAGTCTGGGCATTGTACTTTGGTCCACCGTTAGTGCTCATCCGAAACTGGTCGGCAACAATAGACAACCACTGCTCAGGATTCGCTTTATAGGAGGCTTCCATCTCGAAAGTTCTAACTAAGTTTTGAGCGATCGCTTCCAAAGACCCTTCTGGATGATTAAATTTACTACCTTTCTTAAGAAATTCATTAGTTTCGGCATAATCAGGGCGTTTACCCTCTCGCCATTCAACCCCAGCATCATTGGCGATAACTGTATCTCTTTCTTGTACCCAAACAGGCAATCCTGTGGACTGACTATTACTCATTCAAGTCTCTCAGTTCAATTGATTAGAATTCCTCAACAATTTTGCTAAATAGTCTTCTTGCTACCATGGCAAGTACATAAAAATTAAACTATTTAAGAGGATTGTAATAGTAAACAAGAAAATGAAATACTAAAATTATCAAATAATGTAATAATCACTACAAACTAATGACTCGGCTCCCATCTCCTGGTAGGGAATCAGCGTTGGAATCAGCGGAGCGAGTTGCTGGAGAGATTTTTGCTCGTGTTGTTTGAAAAAGTAAAAAGGGCAAAGAGGCGGTGGTGCGTTACGGGGCTCGGTTTTTCAACACTGGGAACCGAGAAAATCAGGCCGATTCCGCCTTATCACGCACCCTACGCCACTTGCTAATTGATGAAATAATTGACAACTATTGAGGATTAACCGTCAACAGTAATTTTTTGCCGTCTACTAATAATCAAAAGTGCGATCGCACTGATCAAAATCAACATCCATACCTCCGGTTCAGGAACACCAGAAACACTAAACGGATTAAACGGCTTATTCAACTGTTCTTCCCCAGTTTCCACTTCTCGGTCAAAGCGATCGCTCGACGCTTCTGCTTCTTTGAGCATCTTTCGTTGCTCATCATTCACCAGCACAATCATGGATGAATAGGGACTGACAATGTCATAGGTCTTGGCTATGCCATGAATCCGATCCAGTTCTTCTAGAGAACCATTCAGGTTTCGACTCAACCCTAGGATAAGTTGCCTGGCCGCCAGTGGTTCAAATCCAGTTTGACCAGTAGTCTCAGCAGTTGCTGATTCCATAAACCAAGCATAGCCATCCCTTAATGGAAAACCCAAACCACTGTTAAAGTGACATACTCCCGACGCTGCCCTAACTCGACAGCGCGGGCTTCTTACCAACTCCAGCTAATGCTGAGGATACAAGGGTAAACTTTATTAACGACACGGGATGCCCCGACCCGCCGGAACAATACAAAAAAAGTTCTATTTTCAGTTGGTAGGTGGCGATTAGCTCTTAATTTATTTTCCCTACCATTTTTAATATATCACATTGGCATTTCGACGTTCCGACCCTTGCCCCGCGCTTCCCATGCGACACTTACCCTCCGCAGGTAAAGTGCGGGGCTTCTCGCGGTTTAGCTAAAATTGCAGCAGCTAACCCTTTACGCCAAAGGGATGGTGGGATAAACAAGCCCCATAACCCATAGCTGCCCAGTAGGAATAGGAGTAAGTTGAGTTGTGGGATATACACCAACCATCTGAATGCGATCGCACTAATCCCAGACCCTAACATTAGCAACAGGGGATAGAGTCTTAAGGTAGGAGTTGCTGACACAGTTATAATTAAGCGATCGCGCCATAGCTGTACCAAACAAGCCATGAGCACAATACCGATTAGCATCAGATTTAGCAGTGATGCGTACCTAAATGACTCACATAGCCAGTGCAGCGCGCAGATATTGCCCAAAAGCCAAGCCACTACCAGTAGTATGGTGCTGGCGAGGTTTTGACCTCTGGGGGGATCTGAATTCATCCCAGCTGTCATAACAAGTTTCTCCTTCAGAGAAATAAAGTGTGCTAAAAAGGACTATCTATCGGGAGCTATCACTTATGCAGAGCATTTATAAAAAAGCTATAGCCCCCTCATGGGTTTTAACTTGCTGTGATAGTACATAGTTCATAGGTTCTCCAACTGTGACCGTAAGCATATGCGCTACCCCCACGCTACTTGAGGTGCGGTCAGCGGTCAGCTTAAAATAAACCTATTTGGCCTATGGCCACGCTACGCGAACGGGAGAATTTAAAGGTGCGCTTGACCCATTAATAATTAAATTCGCCACGAGTCGCACCTAAATGTAACGAATGGGGACGACAATTTATAGAATCCAAAAGTGAACGTGGTTACGATAAAAAAACTAAATCGCTATGCCTAAAAGCGATGCATCGCTACCAACCTTTCAAGCTCCTGATGTTTCCCGTTCGCCCACACCCCACACCCCACACCCAGTAAAGCTTTTAAGGTTGTTTGTCACCCCGTCAGGAACCAGAAGAAGCTGTGGAACTGCTACAGAAATTGGTAGACGAAATGGAGCGACGTGGGGGATTATTTCGTGAAGCTGAGGTAGGAAACATCAGAGACTACCCCAAACCACTTGCTCACATAGCAATTTTTAACGATGAAATAACTGACCTGACTGCGCACCAAGAAAAAGAGTTGAGGGAAACTGCCCGTAACCATCTGACCTTACTGGCTGCCAAAGGTCGGGCATTAGGTATCCACGTGTTCGCCGGAACGCAAAAGCCAGATGGTAAACGACTACCTACTGCATTTCGGGACAACCTACCAGTTAAATTAACGATGAAGACTGTGACCAAGGGAGATGGGAAACTGATTACTGGTCATAATTTACCCAGTAACCATCTGCTAGGAAAAGGAGATGGGTTCCTGGTTGTGCCTGGAAAGGAACCCCTCCGTCTACAAGCAGCATTTATTGATGTCTCTAAGCATACCGAGCATTTACCAAACCTCCCAGCTCGGGAACAAGTACTGTTTCCGCTGCCCGATATACGAAACCAGCCTTTAACTGAATTACAGACTCGTGCAGTCAAAGAGCTATACGCTGAAACTCGCTCAATACCTAAAACCGTAGAAATTGCTTGGAAAGTTAGCAAAGGCGGGCGAAAAGGCTCAAAATATACAGAGGCACATGTCCTGGTGACTGAACTAATAAAAGCCGAAGCGTCCTAATGGTACTTTGGGTTAAAGCTGTGAGAACTAACACCACCCAGAAATGGGTGGGATTGTTTTTATCCAGAGGTTTTCGGAACAATCTCTAAGATTAGAAATACTGACCAAGAGAGTAAATATGAAAATTTTATAGCTATTTTATAAAGAAATCTCTCGAAATTTTTCACACTCAAGTAAACTATTATATCTATCTTGCATCAAATCGATAAAAGATTTATATCTATTAGCACCAGGAAGCCAGTCAGCAAAAAACCAAGCTTCCCACTCACCATTATCAAATACGATTTGGGGATTAAGTAAGAATAATCCTTCTTCATCACCACCAATTTCTAATGCTGTTTGTAAATAGTCAGATCTGAATGAAGTAGAATCTTGTTCATCCCCATAAATAAAATATTCTTCATCAGATATAGAATCACAATCATCTTCACTTTTCCAAATATCAATCAACTCTTGGTTATTTAAAGCTAACCAATTAACATCCTGAGTTGATAAAAGTTTATTGTTTATAGTCAAATCTACATTACCCCAACCGTTAGTAACAGCTAAGAAACTTCGATAAGAAGGTGGTATTGTTTTTTTTAAACGATTTTCAAGAGTTAAAATTTCACTTTTTGTAGCTCCATAATAACCGAACCACTTATTACTAATAATAGATGATGATAGGCTAAAAAATTCATCATTTTCCAATCGTTCTAATAACCTACAGCTCAAACGGTTTAAAAATAAATTCCAGTCAAATGTGTTTTCATTGTTTAGTATTATTGACATATCAAATTATTTAGCTTCAATTACATTTGTGATAGGATAACATATCCACAATCGTAGATATTTAAAATAGGTTTCACTAGATAAAAGGTATCAAATGTTTGTGTGAGGCAGGTGCATCTCAGTTTTGCAATTAGGCAAAAATTTCCACATTCACCACACTTCAGATCTTTTTTTACAAATATGTGATGCACTCGTGTAAGGCTAACTTGAGATGTGTAACACCCATTTTTAATCCAGCCCTCTTCCATGAACTTATCCCACTATTATAAAATACTTATTTGAGTTAATTTTATCTAAAAAGCTTGATTTACTAAAATACTTAAGCTTTTTAGATAAAATATATTAGTAGGATAGGTTCATAAAAAACCTTATTCTCTACGTCGCTTTAAGTTGCGACCAATAGGAAAATCATTAACAAAAAAACCGCATGAGGTAGGAGTTCTGTTATATGGAAAAATATATGTGCTGTCCCGTCCGATTATCCTAACCTGAAAAGAACTCCCGTGTCCAATACCTTCTTGACGATAGAATTTTACTAATGAAGCTCCCTGCTTACTATTTTGGTTTGCCCAAACGTATCCAGCATGGGCACCAGCACCACCTTGCACAGTACTTGCAAATGGATATTCATCACAATTAAAGCCTTTTGGTGGAGGACCCCATATTTTTTTGAATTTTCCACAAGACAAACGCCTATTTTTGCGAATCCGACTTTTGACAGTGGTGCGTTGTAAAATTATAGGATTATTTCGGCGACGAAAAGCAGCTGACATATTTGCATAAATAGAAGGACATTTACTTCTTTGAAAAAATATCGTAGGTATAGCTAAAGCTTCACTAGCAAAAGTAAAGGTGGTTGAAGTAAGAATAATAATTTTACTTAGAGATAACAAGATTTTTTTTGCATGAAACATAATTACACCCCCGTTACTAATATACTTTTGCCATCAGCCCATTCCATCAAGTTATAGACAGTTGAGATAATTGCAACCTGATGTCTTTGATCGCCGACAATTCAATAGTATGATAATGAACCAAAAATTAAAATACCAAAAGTTCATACGAACTTTATGAACTTTATGAACTTTCTTATATATCCCTTGATTTCTTGATTTTTCAAAATCTATATTCTTGAGTACCCGCGTTAGCGGGGGTTTTTTCAGCCGTCTTTGTACCTCAGTAACTTGAAACAACCCAAAGCCCATACCCGTTCCCCGGATGTACTCACCCGCTCCGAACTTACTCATTTTCCAGGACGCCTACCCAACGCCTACATCCATGAAGCTATGGCGCTAGATAAATAACCACAGTAGGTAAAGGGTATTACTATAGGAAATATGGCGAGAGCTGTCTCTAGTACCGGGGTACAGCTCATTTTATTTCAAATTACTGAGATACAATAAAATGGGGGTGTATTATGGGTGAATAGTGTTATCAAAAATACCTATTTTTTATGGGATTAACCATCCATTATTAACAAACTAAATTTATATCTAGCTTGATTATTTGATTTTTATAAATCTATATTCGTTGCACCCGCGTTAGCGGGTCTTTTTTAACCATGTTTTGTACCTTGGTAGAGTAAAATAAATAAAAAACCAGTACCCGCACTCACCCATTCCCCGAAGCCGCCGCAGGAGGCTCGCGAGCGAAGCGAGGTTCTTCTCTCCACCCTTACCTGGAACCAGGGCTTACAAGCAAAATTAGAGCAGAATCCCCACCATCGATACTCACCCAATACCTGCATCCATGAATTTATAGCGCAATAGATAAATGCGATGGCTAAAAATGACTATATATAGTTCAATTAACAAAATCGAGCTAGGGCGTGTTTTCTTGCCTCGTTGTATCCTAAAAGTAGTGTGAACGCAGGGTGCATTCATGAATCGAGGGGACGTGAAGTTTTGAACAGTGGCAGAGGTTAAAACCGTGTCTTGATGCAGTCGCTCATGGGGGAAACCCCCAAGACCGCGCTGCATCGCTTACTACCACCACAAAAACCCCATACAGGTAAGCCAAACTTTGACCACCGCACAGTTATCAACGGAATTCTGTGGGTACATTGAACAGGTGCACCGTGGCGAGACTTACCTAGGGATTATGGCAAGTGGCAAAGCGTCGCCACCAGGTTTTACCGATGGGGTGAAAACCGGAATCTGGAACCAAATATTAGAAAATCTGCAAGCAATCGCTGATCATCGAGGAAATCTTGATTGGGAGGTTCACTAGGTGGATGGCACCGTGATACGTGAGAGACGCGCGCCTTAGAATAAAGAAGCCTTTACAGGGGACAAACTATGGGTAAAAGGGTTAAAACTTATTAATTAAGGCTTCTTTATTCTTACGGTAACTTCAAACCCATCAACACGCAGCTGGGGGAAAAAAAACGGCTAAGGTGCGCTTACAGTCGTCGAATTAAATTCGCCACGGGTCGCACCTGAAGATGAAAAATTAGGGCGTTCTCGCGGAGGCTAAGGTACAAAAATACACATACGCTTGTGTTGGTTTTGGTAAACCGCTAACATTTCTTCAAAGTCCAGGTCAACGAAACGAGTCGCTTTTTTTGGAACAATTGATGGAACAAGGTGCTGCTCCCGCGTTCTGGGCTCCGCCGTCCGCGCATTCGTCCTTTAAGATTGGTTGGAGATAAAGGTTACACAGGTCGTAGAATCCGTAATTACCTGCGTCGTCGTGGTATCCGCCTTACCATACCACGACTTTCAAATGAACCACGTCGCGGTCCGTTCAACCGTGAAATCTATCGTCAACGGAACCTTGTAGAGCTTGCTATCAATCGAATCAAGCAATTTCGCTCCCTTCGCTACCCGATACGATTTGCTTGCTGAAAATTATACAGCTATGTTGACGATCACATTAATTTTATTGTGGTTATAGTTTGAAAACACGCCCTAGCCCCCCAATTTTGCGGTCCGACCCGAACGCAACCCAAGGCCAGGTTCCCCGGCTATTGGAAAACGCACAAAGAGCGAATTTAATTCGACGACTGTAAGCGCACCGGGGGGGGAAGAGCGCGGATGCTTCGCTTTTTTGCAGATGGGGACCCACGAGGGCTTTACCAAAACCAGACGATCGCGTATTCATACTTCAATTCAGCAACCCCATTAATAGGACAGATTTTCAAAAACAGTATAAAAAACCGGATATCTACGGATCTGTGTAGGAATTGTGATAATTTTTGTTTCCTGTTCCGGTGATTCGCTGTTCCCTTTGCTATCTGAGATAATTTATTGTTAGTTCTAGACCAAAATTAGGTTAACTTCACTTCACTTAACCATTACCGAATTTCTGAAACTTATTTATTTTTGTAATAAAACTTAAAAAAAAAACATGAATCAGACATTTGAACAATTAAAGCAGCATAACTGGACTAATTTTATCACCCATCATTTACGGAATTGGTATGGGTCTTGGACAATTTATTCCCCTGAAGGTGAAGTGATGGAATCCTTTGTAGGTAGTCGATGCTCTATCATTAATCCTGAGCAGACTCAAATTACCCAAACTAACGTATATATGTATGACAATGGAACTGAAGAGGAGAAGGTTTACCAGAATACTCCCAATAGTTTAATCAATGGTTTAGCTGAACAAACCGCTCAAGCATCCTTTATGTATATGTTTGAGCAAGGGTCGGCTATTTGGACAGTAAATCGATTTGAACCAGGAGAGTTATTTGCAGTAGAGTTCTGGTTTAGATATCAAGAATTACGCCATAGTCTGCTAGTAGTGTATAACTCAGATGGGGAATTAACTAAAACAGTCAGTGTCCGAGAGGAGGATTTGCAAAAGCCCTGTGATCATTGGACACTTAACCCAGAGTTAATCCCCCATCGAGATATAATTAATGGGGAAAAAGGATTAGCAATTACCCTTAGCCCAGTCACCCAACTATCTCAGCCAACACCAACTCATTTAGCTTGGGAATATCCAGACCATCAAACCTTTTATTATCCAGATGGGATATCATTAAGTTATCCGTCCAAACTGAAACCAGGAATGTCTTTCGTTGTGATTGGAGATTGGCAAGTTAATCCTAATATTAGACAACAACTTCTAGTTGATTATAATTCATCTGGTAAGTTATCCGGCTTAACCTTAAAGAGTAATTAATCAGAGATGGAGAGATAGGGAGATAGGGAGATAGGGAGATGGGGAGATGTGGAGATGGGGAGATGGGGAGATGGGGAGATGGAGAGATAGGGAGATGGGGAGATGGGGAGATGGGACATAGTTTTCTTAAAGGTAATTATCCAGACACTGACCTAAGACATTACTAATCTAGAAAAATATACCTATGATGCCGATAATATTTTTTAAATTAAAATCTTTAATTTATCTATATAAAAAACAAAACTATATACAGTGTTTTTAATAACTATAATATACACGGTTTTAGCATTTTATACTTCCCGATTCCCGATTCCCGATTCCCGATTCCCGATTCCCGATTCCCGATTCCCAATTCCCGATTCCCGATTCCCGATTCCCGATTCCCGATTCCCGATTCCCGATTCCCGATTCCCGATTCCCGATTGTATTTTATAGAATAAACTTATGGATCGAAAACTCCAAAATTGGAAGAAGTTCTGTCGATATTATTCAGGAGACTTGTATGGGATTTGGACTAGATACTCAACCACAGGAGACGTCATAGAATCTTGGCGCTGTATTAGAAGCTTTCGTCCGACAGCAGATTGTCGTGAAATACATCAGCAAAATCACTATACTTATGCTAGTGGCAATACAGAGACAAAGACCTTTGGGCCCTACAAGCAACCTATCACAACTGGCTTGTTTTTAGACAACGGCTTTTCCTGGGGTTCCACCAAAGTAAAATCCGGCTCCACCTTTTTTTCCGATATATGTTTAAGATCTGAAAATAGTCGTGCTACTGCGATTGCCAAATACGATGAAAGTGGCAGCTTGAAACGCTTTACTGTCTTTCCGGAACACCTAGGACATTTCGTGAATGTGGCTACTCTACCTCCCGCCCATCAAATTAGTAGCGACTGGCAAGGAACAGTCCAAACAATAACCCCGGACTGGCAAATTTCAGCCCCAATAGTAACCTCATGGCAACCCTTAGACGATTTACCTGAAGATTACCTGAGGTTACACTTTACTAACGGTATTTCAATCAGTTGTCCGGCACAGGTAGAGAGTGGAAAAGCGTTTTTTGTGGCAGTGGATTGGCTGGTTAACCAGACTTTATTGCAACGAGGCACTCGCCACTATGATCAATCGGGCTTTACCAGTTTTACCGTAGAAGTATTTAGAATTTAGTAAAACTATGATATATAATATAGTTAAAAATACTATTAAGCCCCAAAAACTACTTTTTTCCGATTCCCGATTCCCGATTCCCGATTCCCGATTCCCGATTCCCGATTCCCGATTCCCGATTCCCGATTCCCGATTCCCGATTTAACACTAATGAACTAGTTAAGTCAGCCAGTTACTCTAACTTCATAGTTCACGGTTCCTAGCCAAGACATCCCAGGTATTTGGTATGGCTTGAATAGTAAACTATCTAAGTTGCCATACTTGACTATATGCTTGATAAAATGTTGAGAACCTTTAAAAATATCAACACTATTAGGTATAGAGTTATCTTCTGATCCTAAATTTAGAGGTAATTTAGCTAAATCCTTGAGAGACTTTAAGGATTCATAGGCTGAAGAAAACTGAATATAGGTAGAAATAGCGCTACGCATTTTTGAATCAAGTCCAGCCGGATTCTTAAGTTTATCCTCTTCAATAACTGCACCAAAGCGCTTTTTAATAAACGTCCTAACGTTTTCTGAGTAGGACTTGGAATTATACTGATAAATCGCCTGAGTAATAGAAGATTGCTTACCAGAGTTAATCATCTTCCCTACCACGTAAGCTGCAATATCCGCAGTATAATCAGAATCTCTGGCTAACCTATCCAAAGCTTCTTCGACACTGTTAACATCTATGTTGTCATTGGGGTCTCGATAGGCCACAATAGCCGAACCAATATCTCCAGCCCATGAAGTATGGTCACCAGTCCAACTAGTGAAATCTGACCATTGGAATCCAGGCTGATCAATTTGATCAGAAAGGGAACCGATAAAATGGCCAAAGTCAGTAATTTCACCACTTAATACTAATTCATTGATATTGAGTTTTCCCTCAAATTCATCTCGAATATACTCTTGGTGATACCCCGTAGCTGTACTCCATAACCGACTAGTATATTCCTTCTTAGTGTACCCACGCAAATGATTAACAATTTCATAAGCGGATTTACCAGGGTTCTCACTTTCAATTTTCTCGATGAATTGCAATGCTTCTTGTAGTTTAGACATAGGTTTAAACTAGATGAATCCCTCTTAGTCATACTGTAACCTACGTCTTGGAGTTGTTAGATTCCGGATTTGTTGGCCAGATTTAGGTTGTCAGGTTGTCAGGTTGTCAGGTTGAAGGTTGAATGGTTGAAGGTTTAAGGTTGGATGGTTGAAGGTTGGATGGTTGAAGGTTGAAGGTTGGATGGTTTAAGGTTGTTTGGTTGTTTGGTTGTTTGGTTGTTTGGTTGAACGCGATGGACTTCGTCCCGCAGTCGAGCGATCGCGTGGCCAATAGGCCAAGGTTGTTTGGTTGAAGGTTGTTTGGTTGAAGGTTGTTTGGTTGTCAGGTTGAACGCGATGGACTTCGTCCCGCAGTCGAGCGATCGCGTGGCCAATAGGCCAAGGTTGTTTGGTTGAAAGTTTTAAAGTTTAATAACCTGTAACCTGTAACCTGTAACCGCGTCACCTGTAACCTGTAACCTTTAACCTTCAACCGGTTAACCTTTAACCTTCAACCTTCAACCTTCAACCTTCAACCTTCAACTTTAAATTTTCAACCTTTAACCTTCAACCTTCAACCTTCAACCGGTTAACCTTCAACCGGTTAACCTTCAACCTTCAACCTTCAACCTTCAACCTTCAACCTTCAACTTTAAACCTTCAACCTTCAACCAAATAATATTGCTGTAATCTATCGCATTGCAGCAGTGGGGGGCAAAACCAAGTTAGGGTTTGACCCCTGCCCATGACCGTTAAGGGTGTCATTGTCGGGATTATCCTGGAGTAAAGCCTCCCGAATCATCCGAGCAATCACTCGCTGTGCCAAACCACCAGCAATTTTTTGTCCCATTTCCTGGGTCTCCTGTTTTAGGAACACTTGAGGAATAACTGGCAACAATTGCATTAGGTCAAAACCAGGAGTGTCTTGTAAAATTTGCCAAATCCGTTGGATATTCTCAGTACTTTCGGGTTTATCTTCTGGCTTCTTGTCTTGATTATCTTGATTATTTATTTCTAAGCCTAGACGTTCCTGCAAGGCATAACTGACGTTATCCAATGTCCGCCTTCCAAAGCTATCGATAGCCTTGACAATCTCATTGACCAAGTGCTCCCGGATGAAGGCTCCTCGCTCTGAAAAAATAAAGTCTAGGGTTTGATCTAAGACTTGGTTGATATCATAATCTGGAGAATTTCCAGCATTACGCAACAGGTTTTCCAGACGGTTCCAACGGAAACCCTCATCCTTGAACAGTAAATCCCTCAAGGATGCCCGTAATTCTGGTGATGAATCCGTCAATAGGCGCTTGGCTACATAAGGATAGGCTTTACTGAGTACTTTGAAATCTGGCTCAACATTAATGGCAATCCCTTCTAAGGTGACTAGGGAGCGAATAATCAGGGCATAGTAAGCGGGTACCCGGAAGGGATACTCATACATCAAAGCTGATAACTGGTCAGTGATACTCTTGAAGTTGAGTTCTGCCACACTAGCTCCCAAGGCATTGTTAAAAACCTTGGCTAGGGCAGGAATAATTGGTGTCAGGTCTGTATCTGGGGTCAGAAACTCCAGCTTCACGTAGTCATTGGCCAAACCAGGGAAGTCACGATTGACCAGATGAACAACAGCTTCAATCAAACCATAGCGCTGATACGTCTTGACTTGGCTCATCATCCCAAAGTCAATATAAGCCAGCTTGCCGTCAGAGGTAGCTAACAGGTTTCCAGGGTGAGGGTCAGCGTGAAAGAATCCGTATTCCAGTAGCTGTCGCAAGGAACAGTTTACCCCAACTTCAATCAAGTGCTTGGCATCAATGCCTTGAGCCTTGATTTTCTCCATATCCGTCAGCTTACTACCCGTTATCCATTCCATAGTCAGGACACGACGCCCAGTGTAGTCCCAGTAAATTCGGGGAACATAAATTTCTGGTAGTTTGCCGTAAAGCTTGGCAAAGCGTTCAGCATTGCGCCCTTCATGCTGATAGTCCATCTCTTCAAAGATACGGGCACCAAACTCATCCATGATGGCAACCAAGTCACTGCGCACCCGCTTGACATTGGTTTGTACCCACTGTGCAACAAGGCGTATAATGTAGAGATCAAGCGTAATTTTATGTGCCAATCCTGGTCGTTGTACCTTGACCGCAACAGTTTCGCCAGTTTTAAGTTTGCCCTTATAGACCTGTCCTAAGGAAGCCGCTGCCACAGGCTTTTCAGTCAGTTCAGCGAAAATATTTTCCGGGCGATCGCCTAATTCTTCCTCGATAAATTTATAAGCCACCTCATTCTCAAAAGGTGGGAGTTGGTCTTGTAGCAGCGTCAACTCATCCAAGAAAACTTGTGGGACTAAATCCGGTCGTGTGGAAAGAGCTTGTCCGATTTTAATGTAAGCTGGTCCTAGATCGGTTAAAATTTCCCGCAGTTGAATCGCTCTGGCTCGGTTCTCGGTAACATCCCGACCGCGAAACCGATCCCACCACAGACCGAGAGCAAACGATATGAATGACCAGATAATGGTGAAAGACCGCCGTAGAATTAGCAGGTATGCCCTCTGGTACTGGGCTGCGATCGCCGACGGGTCGTAGCGTGGTTTGTCTGTTTCCAAGACAGAGGATCCCGTTGTCGAGCTCAACTCTTCCTCAACTGAGCTATTGCTGCCCGACACTGGCACCAATGACTTGTCCGCATCAGCCTCTGAGTCTAGTGCTTGATGAGAAGTTGGGGAAACTGTTTTAGGATTCATAAGAAGATATTTCCGACGGACCAACAGAAGCGATTCTGTAAACTATTGTAACAAAAGGGGGATATCATTAAAACTTAATAAAGGTTCGGCAATCTTCATACCACAATGGTGGAATAACCCATTCCTGGGTAAGAATACTGATTTTTAGTGGACAGTTGACGATAAACTGAATGGTGAACGGTCAACGATTACTAGAGTTAACCCAATGACTTCAATTGGGTATTAGGGTGTGACTTTTCCGAAATTGTTACAAAATGTGTTTAATATCACAATTTTCCCAACAGTGAATTTTGCTCAATGTTACTTTATTTGCGAATTCACAACTTTGCCTTAATTGACCACTTAGACGTGGAATTCGGTGCTGGTCTAAATGTGTTGACTGGGGAAACCGGTGCGGGTAAGTCCATTATTTTGGATGCCATTGATATTGCCCTGGGGGGAAAAGTCACCAATCGGCTGATTCGCACAGGGACTAAACGGGCTTTGGTAGAAGCCACCTTCTCGGTAGATAACCCCTTGATAGCCTGGTTGAGTGAGCAAGAGATTGACTTACTTGATCAAGCCGATTTAGTCTGTAGCCGAGAGATTACCGCAACAGAGAAAGGCATGCGATCGCGTTCTCGGGTCAATGGCACGATAGTCAATCGGCAACTGATGGAGGGACTGCGTGAGCGCTTGGTAGAAATTACTGCTCAGGGTCAAACCATACAGCTAATTATGCCAGCACGCCAACGAGGGCTACTCGACCTTTACGGCGGTTCCCTTGTGATCCAACAGCGAGATCGAGTTGCATCTGCGTATATAGCTTGTCAAGAGGCCAAGAAAGCTCTAGAGACACAGCAAAGGTCTCAGCAAGAACGCCTACAACGTCTGGACTGGTTAGAGTATCAAATTCAAGACCTCAGTGCTGCCAACCTTACCACTCCTGAGGAACTTGAACAGCTTGAACATGAACACCAACGTCTGAACCATGTTGTGGAACTCCAGCAGAGGAGTTACCAAGTCTATCAAGCACTTTACCATAATGATCAAGGGACAAAAGCAAGTGCTGATTTATTGGGTCAAGCAGAAAGTACCTTACAGGATATGGTAGACTATGATAGTCAATTGCAACCTCTGCTAGATCTAGTCAGTGGAGCATTGGCTCAAGTGGTGGAAGCTGCCCATCAGATTAATGCCTATGGAGATGGACTAGAGACTGATCCGGAACGTCTCCAAGTGGTGGAGGAAAGAATTGGGGTTCTTAAACAAATTTGCCGCAAATATGGACCAAGCATTGCTGAGGCAATCGCTCACTATGAGACCCTACAGGCAGAACTCGAAAAATTAGGCAGTGAAGGTGCATCTCTAGAAGAATTAGAGAAAAATTACGCCTTGAGTCAGAAAAACGTGATCGATGAATGTGATCAACTGACAAAATTGCGCTATAGGGCTGGGTCAGAACTGGAAAAACAGCTGGTTAACCAGTTAAAGCCCTTGGCTATGGAGAAGGTCAAGTTTACAGTGGAAATCAGCGCCATTGTACCCACGGCAGCTGGTGGAGATCAAGTAACCTTTTACTTCTCGCCCAACCCCGGAGAACCCTTGCAACCTCTTGCTAAGACGGCTTCCGGTGGAGAGATGAGTCGATTTTTACTGGCACTGAAAGCTTGTTTTTCCAGCAGTAATGAGCCAGGAACAACCTTAATTTTTGATGAAATTGATGCTGGGGTTTCTGGTCGGGTAGCAGGAGCGATCGCAGAACGACTCTACCAACTCAGTCAACGCCACCAAGTTCTTTGTGTTACTCACCAACCGTTAATTGCTGCGATGGCAGACCAACATTTTAGGGTGGATAAACAGGTGATTGCTCAACCAATTTCTAGCATTTTGAAACAACCATCTTCCCCTCAAGGTAACCTTCCTGGCACTACTCAAGTTGTTACCCAAATACCGGAATCTGGAATGCCCGAGCTTAGAACTGTAGTGAGGATTAGCCTCCTGAATCATCCCCAAAAGCGGCAGGAAGAAATCGCACAGTTAGCTGGTGGACAGTCGGCTCAAGACGCTATGAATTTTGCGGCTTCCTTGTTGTCCCAAGCTGCTAGCTGGCGTAAGACATGCACAGTGGAAAAACAGGACCTTGGCCAAGCAACGAAAATTTCAGAGAGCTAACTGTTAAAACTTGTGAGGTTATGATGCATTAGTTTAATACTTGGATCGCAATTGATTAATTAAGCTACTGACAAATTAATCTAGAATGCACTATAATCCAATCAGGCCATATTTAACTCTCAATCAGAAAAAATCTACTCAGCGGCCAGCATAGAAGGTGCTCTCTAGGTAATCAACAGATTAGCCTTAAACCCAGATCAATTCGGTTAACTGGCTCTGACGAGTCAATAAGTATCAATCTAAGAGTCAATAAGTATCAAAAAGACGCCATCATTAGATCGCTTCAGCAAATCAAAAGCTTTAGCGCAGGATAATTCTATGGTAGCTGCATCTGTTTATCAACACAATTCAAATCAGGTGGAAAAGGGGAGCATATCTGAGGCAAATTCCTCAGCAGCCGGTTCGCTAGTTGCGGCGGGACAAGGGATATCTAACTTCCTAGCGCCTTTAAACCGGGAAAGTTTAAAACAAGTAGTCCCAAGTGTAGAAAGCGCACTCCAGATCGTCAATCAAACCCTGTCGATGCTGGACGCTCTACTGGAAAACCAAGATTTTGAGAAGGTTCTCCAGGAGATTTTGAATGCGATTACTATCAAGACGGCGGAGTTAATGAATGCCGACCGAGTAACAATATTTTTTCTGGATGAAGACAAGCACGAACTTTGGTCGGTAGTGGCAAAGGGAGAGGGAAACAACACCTTAGGAGAACTGCGATTTCCAGCTGATCAGGGCATTGTTGGTGAAGTAGCTACTTTCAAACGGGTGGTTAACGTTCCCTACGATTTTTATGATGACCCTCGTTCTAATACTGCGAAAAAGTCTGACCAAAAAACTGGATATCGCACCTATACCCTGCTAGCATTGCCCCTGTTGAATCGACAGGGGGATTTAGTTGCCGTAGTCCAATTACTTAATAAGGTCAAAAATTCCTATACACAGAACGCTTCCTTAAACGAAAAAATTGATCAACAGGGCTTTACTGACGAAGATCAAAAACTGTTTAGGGATTTTGCTCCTTCGATGCGGCTGGTTCTAGAATCTTCCAAGTCGTTGTACCGAGCTACCCAGAGACAAAGAGCAGCAACAGCACTGATCAAAGCCACAGAATCCCTCAATCTCAGCAGTTTGGATCTAGACGAAACCCTCAAGCGGGTGATGGATGAGGCGAAAACGCTGATGAAGGCCGACCGTAGTACCCTGTGGCTGATTGACCGAGAGCGTAATGAACTGTGGGCGCAAATTCCCCAAGCGGATGGTTCCTCCCAAGAAATCCGGATCCCAATGGGTGTTGGCTTTGCCGGGAAGGTAGCTCAAAGCGGTGAAGCTCTAAATATTCCTTTTGACCTATACGATCATCCCAATTCTAACAATTCCAAAAAAGTTGATCAGGAATCTGGTTATCGCACCTGTAGCCTGTTGTGTATGCCAGTGTATAACTCCAATCAAGAGTTAATAGGTGTAACCCAACTAGTCAACAAGAAAAAAAGCGGTGACTTTGAGCCCTACAATCCAAATGATTGGCCGAAAGCTCCCGAATGCTGGAAAGCAAGTTTTAATGGAATTGATGAAGACTACATGAAGGCGTTCAATATTCAAGCTGGGGTAGCCATACAGCGAGCGAAACTGTTTGCCACCATCAAACAGCAGGAACAAATTCAGCGGGATATGCTGCGCAGTCTCAGTAATGGGGTTATTTCCACCGATAAAACCGGTAAGATTATCGCTACCAATGAAAGTGCCAAGAAATTACTGGGGTATTACCCTGGAGACAGCTTGGAGGGGTTATTGGTTAGTCAGTTAATTAACATCAAAGGTGGAAATTTTGCTCAATGGCTCCAGAATGCTTTAACTGCCAAGACAGAAAAAGACAGCCGTCAGTACTACCCCGACCAAACCCTGATTTCCCAGGGGTTAGAATCAACCAAGCATTGTGTGAATCTCTCGATTAACTCTATTGCTGATGCCAGTGATCAAACCCATGTCTATGGTGCGTTGGTAGTCATGGATGACATTAGTGATGAAAAACGCCTCAAGACTACCATGTATCGCTACATGACCCAGGAGTTAGCAGAGGAATTACTTAAGCTTGATGACCATAAATTAGGAGGCGATCGCAAAGAGGTATCAGTTCTGTTCTCAGATATTCGTGGCTATACTGCCTTGACCGAAAGTTTAAAGGCAGAAGATGTCGTGGGTATGCTCAACGACTATTTTGAGTCGATGGTGGATGCAATTTTTGAATATAAAGGTACCCTCGACAAATACATTGGCGATGCGATTATGGCTGTTTTTGGTTCGCCCTTGCCCCAAGAAGATCATGCTTGGAGAGCAGTGCAAACTGCCTTAGAGATGCGCCAGCGTCTCAAAGAGTTTAATCAACAACGTGAAGAAGCTAATCGAAAACCTTTAAAGATCGGCATTGGCATCAACTCCGATAGCGTCATTAGTGGTAATATGGGTTCAACTAAACGAATGGAGTTTACCTCTATTGGTGATGGAGTCAATTTAGGTGCTCGCTTGGAAACGGCTAGCAAGCAATACGGTTGCGACATCTTAATTAGTGAGAATACTTACAGAGCCTGTTTTGACCAAATCTGGGCTAGGGAATTGGACAAGGTAATTGTTAAGGGCAAGACCAAGCCAGTATCCGTTTATGAATTAGTGGGCCTAAAATCTGAACCGATTTCTGAGTACAAAGCACGCATCATTGAACATTACTACAAAGGCCGTCAGTATTACCTCCAGCGACAGTTCGCCCTCGCCATGGGTGAGTTTGGCACTATCCTAGAAAAATATGACAAACATGACCAAGCCTCTGTATTGCACCTGAAGCGTTGTCAGCGTTTTCTTCAAGAACCTCCTAACGATGACTGGGATGGTGGCTGGAAGTTGTTAGAGAAATAGTCCTTAGTCCTTAGTGATTGCTCAAAGCATAATTGTTTCAAAGCATAATTGTTAAGACCATAGCGCCCATACAATCAACCCGATTCAACGGGTGCAAGCCTAAGTCTTGTTTCAATTAACTAAGGACTAATCGATTAACGATTAAAGAACCTTGTGAGTGTACTCATGCTGTTTGACATTATCTTCCTTAGTAACAACTCGCTGCATATTTAGCAACCGCTTGCGTTCTGTGGAAAATTTAAAGTTATCAAAGGTTGTGCCGAGGGGAATATGAGCGATCGCTTCTGGACAACTCTTGTAAGTGCGTGCAGCGGCGAGGGCTCGGTTAGTAAAATCATCGCAAAACTGAGCATCCTCTGGAAACTCAGCGGGTTTGAACAGGCTATCCCCTGAGATTACTTTACCTAGAGTCGTACCACAAGCCAATGAGTAAGATGTAGGAACACTTTTAAGCAGTGCTTCTAGAGAGGCTGAGGGGATGGGTTCAATAATTTGAACTTGATGAACTTCACCCTCTTCTTTGATAAAGCAGGTGGCTAACCCTACCACCAGGTAGTTATCGGTAGATAAATCCGGAGCATTAGCTAAGGGAGTTACAGCGGTCATAAGACGATTTCAGTACAGGATTTGAAACCAAGATAAATCACCCGCTAAGATAAATCAAATCAATAGCTTTGGTGGCATTCTATCAGGATAGCAGGTCAGCTGACACCTACCCGGTGCGCTTGACCCGTAATTAAATTCGCCACGGGTCGCACCGTTTAATCCAATAGCGGCTCACCTAAGTCTTTTCTATTTTTCTCTTCTTGATGCAGTCGCTCATGGGGGAAACCACGGCAGTCGCTCATGGGGGAGACCCCCAAGACCGCGCTGCCTCCCCAAGACCGCGCTGCATCGCTAAGTCTGGTGGTGGAGTGATGGCTTTTTGCCATTAAAGCAACCTTACTATCAGCCAACCAGGAGCCATATTTGACTGCAGGTGGATGACGTATAACGGATTGAGCTGTTATTTGTAGATTTAAGGATGGCTGGGTTAAATAACCTGGAAGCGTTATGATTAGGTTTCAAAAAGCAAAAGCAGTTTTTGGCTACCTGCTATTATCTGTTTTTGTTCATACCGTTGATGATATGGCTTTGAAAACTATACATTAAAGTATAATGCTACGTGAACATCATGACATAACCCTACTAAAGTTGCGCCAGCAAGTTGGCTTAACTCAGCGAGAACTTGCTGAAGCCCTTGGAGTAACCCAGAAAACCATTTCCATTTGGGAAAGGGGCAAAATGCAGCCTAAGCTCTCCTTTTGGCAGACTAAGTTAATCATGGAAAAGCTCAAATGCACCCTTGATCAGCTAATCATTGCCACTGAGCTGAAACACCAGAATGAAAATGAAATTAAACCACCAAGAATGATACCACATAATCCCAGATTTTTCTAAAACTCAAGGGTGCAATCTTGGCCTTTGGCTAGGTATGAATGAGGCACCGATTGCGGGGCTGGCTGCCTAGAATGGGTTTGCTAGCGTCAGCACTAGGGCGCTAGTCGTTTGAATCTATTACGATCTGCACAATGCGCTTTGCGCTTTGGTAAATTCTCGTTTGGATAATAGCTCAGTAAAAACCATTTCGTTACCAAATTCGTTACCAAAACTGTTACGAGGACTATGCCCACGGTTAGTGTACTCTACGATCAAATGTAGTTAATGCTCCTTAGACCAGTCTAAAAGCTGTGGAACTCTTAGTCCCATGGCTTTTTGTTTGTTTTAAACGTTTAGGATTTCTCAATAGCTTTGTCTTGATGCAGTCGCTCATGGGGGGAACCCCCAAGACCGCGCTGCATCGCTTACAAAACTCCCTTAGAGCTTGGAATCATCCCTGCACGACGAGGATCAATTTCTACAGCCATGCGCATTGCTCTGGCAAATGCCTTGAATGTTGCTTCAATAATATGATGTGAATTGATGCCTTCTAGTTGGCGGATATGTAGGGTGAGCTGACTATGGTTAACCAGTGCGACAAAAAACTCTCGCACCAGCTGGGTATCATAGGTCCCGACACGCTGGGTAGGAATTTCCAAGCCATAGCTTAAGTGAGGACGTCCAGAAAAATCTAGAGATACCAGAATCAAGGCCTCATCTAGGGGAGCCAGGAAATTCCCGAAGCGAACTATTCCTTTGCGATCGCTTAATGCTTTTGCCAAGGCTTGCCCTAGGGTAATCCCAACATCTTCATTAGTGTGGTGATCATCAATTTCTAGGTCCCCCTTTGCCTGCACCTCCAAGTCAATCAGTCCATGGGAAGAGATTTGATGCAGCATATGGTCTAAAAATGGGATGCCTGTATTAGCGGTGCAGATACCTGTACCATCTAAATTCAGTGACACTTGTACATCAGTTTCCCCAGTAGTACGCCTGACTGAGGCTGTTCGCGCCTTTAACCTAGACTCTTGGGTGTTGAGAATTATCGGTCCGCTCTCGATCTGCGTCGGATTATCGCTTACTTGCATTACATCTTTACTCCTGTCTAACTTAGTCTGACTTATTAGTATCACTTAATAGTTATTTGCCGATTTGGCAGTGACCAAACTAATTCAGTATTCTTCCGTTCTTGATGCAGTCGCTCATGGGGGAAACCCCCTTTGGCGGCGCTGCATCGCTTAAGTATTCGCGCATTGCATCAACCATCACGGAATGCGCGAAATAATTATCAATTCTTGATGCAGTCGCTCATGGGGGAAACCACGGCAGTTGCTCATGGGGGGAACCCCCACATGAAGGCACTGCCTCCCCAAGACCGCGCTGCATCGCTTTTTATGTTCCAATTCTATAGTTGACGCAATTGTTCTTAGTCACATTCCCATTATTTCGTAACCAGCGTCTACATATAAAACCTGACCAGTGATGCCACTGGCTAAATCACTACACAAGAAAGCAGCTGCTTTACCCACTTCTTCCTGAGTAACAGTGCGGCGCAGTGGTGCTACTTTCTCTACATGATGAATCATATCCATGATACCCCCAACTGCTGAAGAGGCTAAGGTCCGGATTGGTCCTGCGGAGATAGCATTGACCCGAATCGTTTGAGGTCCTAGTTCTGCGGCCAGGTAACGAACACTCATTTCCAGTGCTGCTTTAGCAACACCCATCACATTATAATTGGGAATTACTTTAACCCCCCCAAGATAGCTGAGGGTGACAATGCTACCCCCATCAGTCATCAAGTGTTTCCAAGCTGCGGTTAATCGATTGAGGGAGTAACTGCTAATGTCTAAGGCTAGGGAAAACCCCTCACGGGATGTCTGACTAAACTCTCCCGATAGATCCTCTTTATTGGCAAAGGCTAAACAGTGAATCAGGATGTCCAGTTTGCCCCATTGTTTTGCGATCGCATCCCCAATCGCTTCAATTTGGGCATCGTTTCGGACATCACAGGGCATGATAATGCTAGGCTCGAGGGGCTCTACCAGGTCTCGAACTTTTTTCTCATAGCGACCTTTTTCGTCAGGCAAAAAGTTCACACCTAAATTTGCCCCCGCGTTGTGCAACTGTTGGGCGATCCCCCAAGCAATGGAGCGGTTGTTGGCGATGCCAGTGACAAAAGCATTTTTTCCGTTGAGATCGAGCATGGTTTTTAGGTTGAGTCGCGCTATGAGTCAGGGTTGAAGGTTAGTTAGCCGTATATGACAGCCCAGTTATTATATCCCTTCTTGATGCAGTCGCTCATGGGGGAACCCCCAAGACCGCACTGCCTCCCCAAGACCGCGCTGCATCGCTGAATGCAGCAACGTTGAGTTTTTCAGCTCTATTCTTGATGCAAAGCGCGAGTGGGGGAAACCCCCAAGACCGCGCTGCATCGCTTTCAACTAGTAATAGGTAATTGTGAGCCCAAGTCTGGTCAAGTATTATATTGTTATAATTTTTATTATAAATTTTCAGTATAAACCTTTATTATAGTTTATAAGCAAGGGTGCCAGGTAATCAAACTACCTATATTATGGGCGATCTGCAATCACCCGGAAGCGAAATAGCGACTAACTCCCCGACTTAATAGGGATTATTTATGGCAGGCGAGCGTGAGGTTACTCACCCAACTAGAACCAGAGAAATGGCTACTGTCCACCCCAAACCCGTTCGCTCCACACCCCAAAGCGGGTCTCCCGTTTACCCTTCAGGCTTACCCCCTGAGGTAAGCACCAATAATGACCCCTGAGGTTTTTAGTGTTTGGTAGCAATTTTTACAAAAACTTA
Source organism: Moorena sp. SIO3E8 (assembly GCF_010692445.1). Taxonomy (NCBI): domain Bacteria; kingdom Bacillati; phylum Cyanobacteriota; class Cyanophyceae; order Coleofasciculales; family Coleofasciculaceae; genus Moorena; species Moorena sp. SIO3E8. The sequence continues at coordinate 27,654 of NZ_JAAHHM010000074.1, forward strand.
GCTCAGATTGATATTAAGTAGTTAGAAATAAATTTGTCGATTCCACGATGATTGGTACTAATCGCCGCTTCTACCTGACAGGGTTAAGGGAGAATCAAGCCGAGAGCTTGCTAAACTATAGACTAGCAGTTAACACTGTTGGCCTGTTGGCAAATCAGCTCAAAACTTGCCCGCTGCGCTTGACCCGTAATTAAATTCGCCACTGGTTCCAGTGCCGAAATTGATTGGCAAGGGGAATTAATAACGGTTGTAGCAGTTCACGAAAAACTAAATAAAACTGTTTAAAATCCGCTAAAATAGCCTAAATATACAAGCCTAAATAGACAAGATTTATTGACTAATCCGTGGCTTAACATCCCCGGAAGTCTTTTCACTATAAATAGATAGGGGCATTGCTACAAAGGAATAGATATGGATAGGGTTGTGACGCAGGATACACCACTAGCGGCTGTTTTTCGTCAGATTGGTAGAGGAGCGTTTCCACCAGTCGTAGAAACCTATGAGCGAGGTAAAACGATTTTCTTCCCAGGAGATCCAGCTGAACGGGTTTACTTTTTGCTAAAAGGTGCTGTCAAACTGTCTAGAGTATACGAAGTAGGAGAAGAAATTACTGTAGCACTGCTGCGAGAAAATACGGTTTTCGGTGTTCTATCTCTGATTACTGGTCACCAATCTGATCGGTTCTATCATGCAGTTGCCTTTACAACTGTAGAGTTACTCTCTTCCCCGATTGACCAGGTAGAAAAAGCACTGAAGGAAAACCCGGAATTATCAATGTTGATGTTACGGGGGCTATCGTCTCGGATATTACAGACCGAAATGATGATCGAAACCCTAGCTCATCGGGATATGGAGTCTCGATTGGTTAGTTTTCTATTAATTCTCTGCCGTGACTTTGGGATACCCTGTGGGGATGGGATTACCATTGAACTGAAGTTGTCCCATCAAGCGATCGCAGAAGCTATCGGTTCGACTCGGGTGACTGTCACCCGTCTACTGGGAGACCTAAGGGAAAAAGAAATGATTTCGATTCACAAGAAAAAAATTACTGTCCACAAGCCAGTGGTTTTGAGTCAGCAATTTACCTGAAAATTAGTGATTGCAACAACAATAAACCCGATTGCGACCATTAGATTTAGCAATCCGTAGGTTCTGGTCAGCACATCGCAGTAGGCTTTCCCCTCTATGGTCGTCCTTATTTTTGTTAAGGGAAGCAACACCCAAGCTAATGGTAATTGGGAGCACCAATCTTCTATCAATGTGAAAGGGTTGATCGCTAATAATATGTCGCACTCGGTTAGCCACTGCTCGGGCTTCTTTACTGTCAGTGTGACTAAGAATGATCACAAACTCTTCTCCACCATAGCGAAAGAGGGAATCTTGAATTCGTAGGTTATGTTTGAGACGACTTGCCAGTAGCTTGAGAGCGCGATCGCCTACCGGATGTCCGTAGTTGTCGTTGATGGACTTGAAATAGTCTAAATCTAGGATAATCAGACTCAGGGGCGTTGATTGACTAAAGGCATTTTCGACTTGTCGGGGTAACTCCCATTCCATTGCCCGACGATTGCTCAATTCTGTCAAGGGATCAACCAATGCTATCCTAGATAGGAAATCATTAGTGTGCATTGCTTGCCGGTATAGTCGCACTCCTCGTAACCCTGCCTGAATTTGTGCCTTAAGCAACCGATTTTCTGCTACAGCTATGGCTGAGTCTTGATTACTGATTGAACTGATCCGTAAGTAGGCATCTGCACCGTTTTCTAGGGCTTGAGCACATTCTCTTAACTCCCAGTTTGGGTCTCGGCCCATTTTTGTAATCGCTATTTCGGGCAAGTCATTGATCAAAATGCAGTATATCCAACCGAGCAGCTTTTGTTCTTTAATATGACGACATATTTGTAAACTAGCCACCTGGGTTGCCTGCAAAATTAAAATAGCGGGTTGTCTAGTCTTGATGAGTTGTATGACATCATCAAGTTCCCAAGATACCTCGACAGTGCTAGACCTTATATAGCAAGTCCGCTTCACAAATGCAGTGATAAACTGTTTATTTCCTACTACTAATATAGAAGTATCGTTTTTATTTATAGTTAGCTCTACAGAGCTAATACATTCACCAGCAATTAATAATCTTAACACTGCTACTTCTTCAAGAAAGTATTAGCTAATACGTTTGGCTCTAAATTCACCAGTCTATGGGATTGGCTATGGGATAGATAGATTCTAGATAACTAGATAAATTTCTCCTATTGCTGACTATCGTTTGGGAGCTCAAGTACAGTTGGATCAGTTACCAATTTCCCATTGCCGATTCCCGATTCCCCGATATGGATTGTGAATCACGAGCTGTGGAACTCTTGATAAATTAGGTAATTTGATATTATAACAATCATTTTTAAACTATCTTATTGTATATAGCAATTATAAATAGGTTGTGAAATATCAAGCGGCCAGGATGCCAATAATACCATGATTTTGGGTTTATAGATTTTCACAACTCGTTTACAATTGTTATATCGTTTTTAGTTTAACTAGTTTTATTGAACATAAACCTGAATAACAATAAAAATTAGTTTAATCCCCGATGAATCCAAAGCCAACTTAGGCACAACTTAGGCACAACTTAGGCACAACTTAGGCACATCTTAGGCACATAGTTAATTAGGGGTTACTCAGCCGAAGCTGAGCACAGGGATTATTCTATTTATACTTTCCTCTAATACTCTCTTGTTTTTATCACAAGTGGCAGTAGCAATTTCCTGGTATCCAGGTAATTTTTCTAAATCTTTATCGAAGATGGTGAAAACACCTAACTGTTCAACTGAGTGAGAGCATTATTATTCCCACTAACCTCTAATATCAAGTCAGGTTGAATACCCATAATTAGAGGGAGGGTGGGGAGATGGGGAGATGGGGACCCACCCCTAACCCCTCCCAGGAGGGGGAGATGGGGAGATGGGGAGATGGGGAGATTTTTATTAAGGGTAATTATTTCGACATGATCTAAAAAATTTCTTGCAGCCGGAGAGCCTGTGGTCTGCTGCTTAATTAGGATGAAAACTAGCTACAGAATTTATCCCTGTATTTCCTTGAACTCAATGACCATCTTTGTTCCCACCTAAGATAGACTACATTCCCTACATCGTTAACCAACACCTAAGCTGGTATTCATTTAAATTCCATTGTTCTGACAGCAGGTGAGCAAGGGAGCAGGTTTTTTTATAACTGAATAATATCCAATTTAAATGCGCAACACCTAGTTAACCAACACCTAGTTAACCAAAATAATATAACTTACTGATGTATTGTCGTTCGCGTAGCGTCGGCTTTGCCGAAAGGTTAATGTTTGAAGGTTGATAGTCAAAGGTTAACCATTAGCCGTTCGGCAATTTTGATTAAGCTGTCACCCATCTAATTTGCATACTTAGAACGAGGGGGAGAGTGGCAGAGGGATTGACGACTTTTTCCGTTCGCGTAGCGTGGCCATTCGCACCTCAAGCAGCGTGGCAAAAGGCCAAGCGTGGCCAACGGCCAAGGCCTTAAGTAGCAAATCGGCCAATCAAATCACACTAGCTTACTTGGTAGCTTACTCCACGGTGTGACCGACAGTCGTTATGATCTGTCTAATTGAATCTTCAGAGGCTTCGGTTTCAACTCTAACTGTCTTTGATGTTACATCCACTGCGACTTTAGAATCTGGCTCCTGTTGGAGTATACCTTCGGTAATGGTCTTAGCACAGACATCACACGCAATACTGGGAACTTTTAACTGTACTACTGCCATAGTCAATACTCAATCAGTTTTTCTGACACCGGTTAATCAGCTTCCCCTTAAAGCTCGCAGCCCAAGCTAGCAAGGTTAATGCTTACCAATAACTTAGCTCGATTGACGATAATACTCAATGGGCCTAGCCAGGATTGACTAGACCCATTCGAGTGGAAAAAGACAAATTTTCAACGAGTTAACTTTCTGACTACCAGTTTTGAATCACTACTATGGTTGGCAAACTACACAGATACACCTAATACTACATCTCACACAGTCGTGTCTTTCCGGACTTTGGTTTGGCTTACTCCAACTTCTGTTGGTTTTTGGCCACTTGATGCTATGTTCGATTGGTGCCTACTGTGGCTGGGTCATAGACCGCTAGAAATCATCTTATCTATGCCCATTTAGGTTTTGGCTTCAGGTTTTTCTCTGAAGGATGACTTCCACTCTTTCAATCTAACACGACCTTCTGGAGATTCCGAATACTTGTTGTTAAAGTTAAGGAGTCTTTACAAACTGCAACGATTAGATGAAAAATTATGAAGGGTCTGGGATTTCCCCAATAGGTTGCACCAATACTCAAAGGGCCTAGCCAGGATTGACTAGACCCATCTGAGTGGAAAAAGACAAATTTTCAACGAGTTAACTTTCTGACTACCAGTTTTGATCACTATGGTTGGCAAACTACACAGATACACCTAATACTACATCTCACACAGTCGTGTCTTTCCGGACTTTGGTTTGGCTTACTCCAACTTCTGTTGGTTTTTGGCCACTTGATGCTATGTTCGATTGGTGCCTACTGTGGCTGGGTCATAGACCGGTAGAAATCATCTTATCTATGCCCATTTGGTTCTTAGCTTCAGGTTTTTTTCTGAAGGATGACTTCCACTCTTTAAAGCTAACACGGCTTTCTGGAGATTACGAATACTTGTTGTTAAAGTTAAGGAGTCTTTACAAACTGCAACGATTAGATTAAGAAGGTTGAAGGTTGTTCGCGTAGCGTGGCCAAAGGCCAAGGTGACAGGTTGAAGGTGACAGGTTGAAGGTAACAGGTTACAGGTTGAAGGTTGCATGGTTTGCTCTCCTATCAAGGGTGGGCTTTCACCTTCGGTTCTATGTCACAATAGATCATAGGTAAATTAATAAATATAGCGATAGGGGTTTACTTCCCATAAGCCCATAGCCTAAAGCTGACTTGTAGAGAACCATGCCCGATATCCCTAATTATTTGCGCGGTAACGAAATCCGGCAAACTTTCCTCGATTTCTACTCCCAACGGCAACACAATGTATTGCCAAGTGCTTCGTTAGTACCGGAAGACCCGACGGTGTTGCTGACAATTGCGGGAATGTTGCCGTTTAAACCGATTTTTCTAGGACAACGTCAGTCGGAATTCCCTCGCGCCACCACCTCCCAAAAATGTATCCGCAACAATGATATAGAGAATGTGGGACGCACGGCACGGCATCATACTTTTTTTGAGATGCTGGGGAATTTTAGTTTTGGGGATTATTTTAAGGAACAAGCGATCGCATGGGCATGGGAACTCTCTACAGAGGTATTCGGTTTGCCACCAGAACGCTTAGTAGTCAGTGTGTTTCGGGATGATGACGAAGCGTTTGCGATCTGGCGGGACAAAATTGGCATCCCAGCCCATCGCATCCAGCGCTTGGGTGAGGAGGATAATTATTGGAAATCGGGTCCGACCGGTCCGTGTGGTCCGTGTTCAGAACTTTACTACGATTTTCACCCAGAACTGGGAGATGAAAGCATTGACTTGGAAGATGATACCAGGTTTATTGAGTTCTATAACCTGGTATTCATGGAATACAACCAGGATGCGGAGGGTAATCGCACCCCGTTAGAGAAACAAAATATTGATACGGGGATGGGGCTGGAGAGGATGGCGCAAATCCTCCAGCAAGTGCCGAATAATTATGAAACTGATTTAATTTTCCCGATTGTAAAAACGGCAGCAGAAATTGCTGGGGTTAACTATAGCAAGAGTGATGAGAAGACGAAGGTTTCTCTGAAGGTTATTGGTGACCATATCCGGGCAATTGTTCATATGATCGCCGATGGGATTACGGCTTCTAATACCGGACGGGGTTATGTGTTGCGCCGTTTGCTGCGTCGAGTGGTGCGTCATGGCCGTTTGATTGGGATTGATGGGGAATTTACCTGGGAAGTGGCTCAAACAGCGATCGCATTATCTGAATCAGCTTATCCTAATGTGCGGGAACGGGAAAAAACTATCCAAGCGGAAATGCAGCGGGAAGAGTCTCAATTCCTGAAAACCCTGGAACGGGGAGAGAAGCTGCTAGCTGAGATTTTGGCCAAGAAGCCTAAGCAGATTTCTGGCACAGATGCGTTTACGCTCTATGATACCTATGGTTTCCCAGTGGAATTAACTGAGGAAATTGCTGAAGAACAGGGCTTAACGGTAGACCTCGATGGCTTCGAGGTGGAAATGGAACGCCAGCGGGAACGGGCTAGAGTTGCCCATGAAACGATTGATTTAACAGTACAGGGTAGCTTAGATCAGCTAGGGGAGCAGATCGATAGTACGGCATTCCTGGGTTACACTGAACCCCAGTCCATGGCTAAGGTAGAAGCTTTGCTAGTTGATGGGAAGTCGGTGGAATCCGCTGGGGCTGGCAGTAAGGTCCAGGTGATTTTGGATCAGACCCCATTCTATGCGGAATCTGGGGGACAAATAGGCGATCGCGGTTATCTGTCTGGGGATTCGCTATTGGTTCGCATCGAAGATGTTCAGAAGGAATCGGATTTCTTTGTCCACTTCGGTACTGTGGAACGGGGAAATTTAGCGGTAGGCACAACAGTAACGGCTCAAATTGACCGGGCTTGTCGCCGTCGAGTTCAAGCTAACCATAGTGCGACTCATTTACTGCAAGCGGCTCTGAAAAAAATTGTTGACCCAAGCATCTCTCAGGCAGGCTCTTTGGTGGCTTTTGACCGTTTGCGCTTTGACTTCAATTGCCCTCGCGCTCTGACATCGGAAGAGTTAGAGCAAATTGAGGCACAAATTAATACTTGGATTAGTGAAGCCCATACCGCAGATGTGGAGGTGATGCCTTTGACAAAAGCTAAGGCTAAGGGCGCAACCGCTATGTTTGGGGAAAAGTATGGCGATGAGGTCAGGGTGATTGATTTCCCTGGTGTCTCCATGGAATTGTGTGGTGGTACCCATGTCAACAATACTGCTGAGATTGGCGTGTTTAAGATTATCTCTTCCGCAGGGGTGGCTTCTGGGATTAGGCGGATAGAAGCAGTGGCTGGACCGGCGGTGCTGGATTATCTGAATGTGCGGGATAAGGTGGTTAAGGATTTATGCGATCGCTTTAAGGCACAACCGGAAGAGTTACCTGAGCGGATTAGTAATTTACAACAGGAACTCAAGGCTACTAATAAACAGTTAGATGCCCTGAAGCAACAACTGGCTTTGGCAAAATCTGACCAGTTATTAGCACAAGCTAAGTCAGTCGGTGAGTTCAAGGTTCTGGTAGCGAAGATGGAGGGAGTAGAACCAGAGGGCTTAAAAAGTGTTGCGCAACAGCTACAGCAGAAGCTGGGAGAAAGTGCAGTAGTGTTGGGTTCAGTGCCTAGTCCGGATAAGGTCAGTTTAGTGGCAGCCTTTAGTAAGGGTGTTAATCAGAAAGGCTTGCAGGCTGGGAAGTTTATTGGTGCGATCGCTAAAATATGTGGTGGTGGTGGCGGTGGACGACCTAACTTGGCTCAAGCTGGTGGAAAAGATGGCAGTAAGTTAGGGGAAGCTCTTGATAGCGCGTTGGAACAGTTGTTGGAAGGGTTGCAGTGATTTTGGACTGGGGGATCCCCCCTAACCCCCCTTAATAAGGGGGGGATTTGAGATTAAGGGGGGATTTGAGGAAATAGTTGTATTTGTGCGATCGCGTAGCGATTGGCCGTAAGCCACGCTACGCGATCGCTTTTTTATGCTGTGGTGAGCAATTTAGTGCGTCAGTGCAATAGTTTTTTTGAGCCACTGACCGACCCATCGTAATTGGTAAGTTAGTGCAATAATTTTTTTTGAGCGCTTGCATGTTAATCCAATTTCGGTTACAATTACCTAACTGCTGAAGCAATGGTTTTCCAGCCATGATGATTTCTACCGCCCAAGCCGCTAAATTACTAGGTGTTTCTGCCACTCGCCTCCGTTTCCTGATCAGCAAGGACAGAGTTACCGGAGCTTACAAAGTGGGTAGAACTTGGGTGATTCCTCGGTTTGATGGCATGCCAGTGGTCACTCCTGGTACTCGCGGACCGAAGCGGAACTGGTCAAAGCGTAGGAAGTACACTAAAGCTGTTATCCATGTTAATCAGAGGGTAATTCGCAACAATCTCAAGACGGGGGACTGCAATCCTATGATTACAGTAAAGCATTGAAACAATTTCTGATTTTCAGGTAATTTAATTTGGTACAGATAAGGGCATTAATTTAGATATCTCACTGCAGGATTTTTTAGTGGTGGATGGTTTACCCTTGGAGTAAGTTTAAGTGGAAAGCGGATCGCTTTTTGCTGAGTTTTGCGATGCTCTTTCACAGCCGTTAAGGGAACACATCAAACGACATATATATAGCGTTTTCATTTAAGATGTAAACTGATAAGGTCTTTTTTTATTGTCCTATAAAACTCTGGAGCTTTTGCCCCTCTTGCTTCTTGCCTCTTGGCTCTTGACTTTTTGGACAATTTATTATTATACAAATCGTTTGAAAAACCTATATCCAATTTCAGCGACTGATAAGAAGAAACGGGGTATTAAGGGTCTTGGTTGATAAGAGCTGATTTGTAAATAAAAGCTTAAGAAGCTAATCGGCGAGTCATTAAACGAATAAGCGAGCCATAAATCATCGCTTCGCGCTTTGGTTGTGTACAATTCATAATCTTTACTCAAACGCCGAAAT
>NZ_JAAHHM010000075.1:0-36155 GCF_010692445.1 Moorena sp. SIO3E8
ATAAAGTCTTTAACCTGATCAGGATTAGACCTAAAAAAATCCGCCTCTTTGATTTCAAATTGTACGCTTTCAGAAATTTTGTAATGATTAAAATCTGTAGGAAACGTTGGTGTTTTATCAGAAAAAAATGCTATAAAAAATAAAGCTAGTGCATCCATTTTTGTCACCTAATTGTATACAGTTTTTTTCATAAAAATATTTTTCTTAGTAATAGTTTAATAAAACTCAAAATCGTCGCTTTTTAATGGTATTGATGCTCTCGTAAATTCCTAGAATTACCTAAATTATGGATATATAAATTTTTAAATTAATGCAATTTTTTTTTACTACTCCCATATCACCTGTTTCCTGTTCCCTGCTCCCTGCTCCCTGCTCCCTGTTCCCTTTGCTATTTTTATATACAAACATAAAAAATACTCCTAGCATTTCTCTACACAGAAATCCCAGGAGGCATGATCAAGAAAACGTAATTGAAGAGAAAGGGTAAACGCATCTAAATTAGTCTTGACAGTAAACCATTGATGTGGATTACGGAAAAATTATGACTCTATAGCACTGTTCAATAGCTGATAGCTGAATGCTGAGTGTTGAGGCTAATAGAGGGTTTATTAATTAAGATGCGTTTGCCCTGATTTAACAGGATGAATTGACTGTTAATTTAATCTAGAGCACCTAAGCCCTCAGTACCTGCTCCGGCACGGATTAAAGCTGCTTGATCCTCAACTGCGGTAGCAGCACCTAGAGCGGTTGCAGCTGCCTCAAGGAATGCATTTGTTGAGCTACTACCGGTAGTACCCGACACTGCCACAGCTGTACCTCCATCTAGGGTGAGGTTAGTGATAGTTGCAGTGTTTGTTCCAGCAGCAGCAAGGTCGTAGGTTGGTGTAACAACTAATGGACCAGGAAAGTGGAGAGCGTCAGGTAAAATCAGCTCACCGGAAACACTGAGAGAACTCCCAGAAGGTCTTGTTTCCACGACAGATCCGCGAATAGCTGATTCAGCATTAGCTGATGTGGCCAGTAGACCAGTTAAGCCCGCAACAACGAGACCTGTGTTGATCAGAATTTTTCCTAGATCTAGATGCTTATTATTCATGGTTTTTCGAGCTTTGTGCCTTAATAGTTTATCGGGAACTTAGGTCATCGTTGAACCCGTTTCATAGTTATAAAGTAACTTCATCGGAAGACTATAGTAAATCCGAGAGAACACTGAACTTATCGAAATCTATAACTAGTTTGTAGTCAGTAAACTAGGGATAATACTGAATTACGTGGAAACTTGATCAGTATTTATTGACTAATCTGTTCAGAATTTAATTTGGGATATATAAGTTAATCAAAGGGAACAGGGAACAGGGAACAGAGAATAGGCAAGAGGCAATAGGCAATAGGCAAGAGGCAAGAGGCAATAGGCAATAGGCAAGAGGCAAGAGGCAAGAGGCAATAGGCAAGAGGCAAGAGGAAAAAAAACTGTGTACCTCATTATGATAAAAAACGCTATATTTATTGACTACCCATTTTGATAAAATATTTTTTTTTCTAATTAACTAAACTAAATAAGTTATTTTTTATCCGGATAAAACTAGAATTCAACTGTAGTTATTAGGTAACTAGTTATAGCGCTGTGAGCTTCGGATCAGGGAACAGGAATCCTCCCTCACCCCCCAGAGCTGTTTCAAAGTTGGACTCAAATGTGATTGGTGGGGAGGTGGGGAGATAGAGGGGATTAAAGCTAATAAAAAGGTATGTTTAACCTGAAAAACCCCTCTCCCCAGCACCCCAACTCCCTTTTACGCCTATTTACCTGACAATTTATTCGAGAGCAATGTTACAACCCTGACCACGTTTAGGAGATTTCGGGGTGCCTGGCGTAAGTCCTGCTTACTGTTAATTTACTCTAGAGCACCCAAGCCTTCATTACCTGCTCCGGCACGGATTAAAGCGGCTTGATCCTCAACGGTGGTAGCAGCACCTAGAGCCGTTGCAGCTTCGGCAAGGAATGCATTTGTTGAGCTACTAGTGGTAGTAGTAGAGACTGCCGCAACTCCAGTTCCATCTAGGGTGAGGTTAACGATAGTTGCAGTGCTTGTTCCAGCATCGGCGTAGGTTGGTGTAACAGTCAATGGACCAGAAAAGTGGAGAGCTTCAGGTAAAATCAGCTCACCAGAAACACTGATAGAGCTCCCAGAAGCCCGTGTCTCTACGGCAGATCCACGAATCGCTGATTCAGCGTTAGCTGATGTGGCCAGTACAGCAGTTAAGCCCGCAAAAATGAGACCTGTGTTGATGAGAGTTTTGCTTAGAGAAAGAGAGTTGTTGTTCATTGTTTTTCGAGCTTTGTGAGTTGATAGTTTATCCTGGAATTGAGTTAGTGTTTAACTCGTTTCATAGTTCTAAAGTAACCGCCTATAAAGATGGTTGTAAATTAGAAATACTACTGAAAAAAATTAACTACATAACTATTATGTAGTTATAGAAATAGAGATAATACTGAGTTAAAGTAAAAACTCATAATTATTGATTATCCGGAAAGTTTTTACTTTTCTTAAAAAAAAATATTTTCTCTGATTAAAAAAAAATAAGTTATTTTTTATCCGGATAAAAATAGAGGAATCGGGAGTCGGGAATCGGGAATCGGGAATCGGGAATCGGGAGTAGGGAGCGGCGGAATAATGGGTAGACAGAGAATTTATTAGCACTTTCCGGATTTCTCCGGACTCAGTCAGTTGGTAGCTAATCTATTGGATAGCAAGATCTGGTAAGGGTATGGCGATTAAACCCATCGGTGTCAATTCCTCCGATGCCAGCACCCTAGCTGAGGATCAGGGTCACGAAGCATCTCAATAATAATCTCAATGACCTTTATTCCTGGAGAGCTAGTCTGTGAGTGATCGTAACGATTTAATTGAAATTTCTGGTACTCAGAATTCCTCTCGCCGTGGGGATGTCATTTTTGTCCATGGACTTGGGGGTGATGCCCGGGGTACTTGGCACCCGCAAGAACGGCGAGATGATAATAATTTTTGGCCTGCTTGGCTGGGGGAAGATTTATCAGATCTGGGAATTTGGTCTCTGGCTTATCAGGTAGAACCGTTTAGATGGAAGGGTAATTCTATGCCTCTGGTAGACCGGGCGACTAATAGTTTAGATCTACTGGATAGCTATGAGATAGGCGATCGCCCAATAATTTTCGTTACTCACAGTATGGGGGGACTGCTGGTGAAACAGATGCTGCGCAGTGCTAGGGATTTTGGCAAATGGCAAGCGATCGCATCTGGGACGAGGGGAATTGTTTTCCTGTCTACCCCTCATTCTGGTTCTGATTTGGCAAGTTGGATTAAGCACATTGGCACGATTCTACAAACCACTGTCAGTGTTGACGAATTGGAGGCGCACCATTCTCGCTTACGGGAACTGAATCTTTTGTATCGCAATGACCACCAGTTTAGCCAAATCCCGATGCTGGTTTACTGCGAAACCAGACCTACCAATGGGATTTTAGTGGTGAATCAAACCAGTGCTGATCCTGGTATTAAGGGGGTTATTCCTGTCCCGATGGATGTTGACCATATTTCTATCTGCAAAGTAGAGGATAAAAAGAATCGAATCTACCGTCAGGTAAAGCGGTTTGTCAATGATAATTTAACAATTCCTCTGCCACCGATTCAACTGAAACCAGCAGTTAATCCCGATAGTAATCCTGATAGTAAACAGGAACAGGCAAAAAAAAAAGTTGATGATGGACTAGGTTTAAAAGCCATTCCCCAAAATCTGCCCCACACCAATGTTTCCAAATTCGTTGGACGCTCAAGTGAACTGGAAACTCTACACCAGCGGCTACAGCAGCGAGAACGGGTGGTAATTTCTGCTATTTCTGGCATGGGTGGTATCGGTAAAACTGAATTAGCCCTGCAATATGCCCTCAACTATTGGCGGAAAGATTATCTGGGTGGGGTTTGCTGGCTGCAAGCGCGGGATGTGGATTTAGGGACTCAAATTGTAGAGTTTGCCCAGCTCAAAATGAACTTGGAAGTACCCCAAGAAAAAGCAGGAAAACCTCTCACTCTCGAACAAAAGGCTCAATGGTGCTGGGACAATTGGCAGCCATCGGATAATTTGGTGCTGGTGATTTTTGATGATGTTACTAAATTTGATAAAATTAAACCCTATCTCCCTCCAACTCACCCCCGTTTTAAGATTATTATTACTACCAGGAAGCAGTCGTTAGCAGAGTCTTTTGATCTGTTAGCCCTGGAAGTGCTTTCGGAAAAGGCAGCTTTGGAGTTATTGGAATCCCTAATCGGAAAAGAAAGACTAAACCGGCAGTGGTCGGAAGCCAAAAAACTCTGCAAATGGTTGGGATATCTGCCCCTAGGTTTGGAATTGGTAGGGCGATATTTAAAAAATAAAAAAGATTTATCCCTGGCAGATATGCAGCAGCGGTTGGAAAAAAAACATCTGGAACAGCGATCGCTAAAACAACCAGCTGCTACTATGACCGCACAAAAGGGAGTGGCAGCTGCCTTTGAGTTGAGTTGGCTTGAACTGGATCAAGATGCCCAGCGGTTGGGTTGTCTGCTGAGTTTGTTTGCTTTGGCTCCCATTCCCTGGAAATTGGTGGAAAATTCTTGGCCTGACCAAGACTCAGAAGATTTAGAAGATATTAGAGATGACTTTCTGTTGGAACTGAATTTACTTGGGCGCACGGATCAGGGAATCTACCAGTTGCACGAGTTGATTCGAGAGTTCCTACGAGACAAAATGGAACGTTACGATGGGGCTGATCAACTCAAGCAGGGATTTGGTCAGGCAATGGTGGCCGTGGCAGATAAAATTCCTAAAGTACCGACACAAAACGATATTGCTACAGCTAGTCCCGCCATCCCTCACCTGATAGAAACTGGGACAGTACTCTCAGACTGGCTCACGGATGAAGATTTATACAAACCTTTTCAAGGTCTGGGTTGGTTTTACCAAGGTCAAGGGGCTTATAACCAGGCATTACCCTGGTTAGAGCGATGCTTAAAGCTCACCCGCAACCGGTTAGGAGAAGAACACCCAGATGTCGCCACGTGCCTCGACAATCTAGCATCACTCTACAAGGATCAGGGACAGTACTCCAAGGCCGAACCTCGCTATGTCCAAGCCTTGGAGATGATGAAAAAACTATACGGTCAACAACACCCAGAGGTCGCTCTCTCTATCAACAATCTGGCATTACTCTACAATCATCAGGGAAGGTACTCGGAGGGAGAACCTCTTTTTGTCGAAGCCTTGGAGATGATGAAAAAACTATACGGTCAACAACACCCATATGTCGCTCTCTCCCTAAATGGTCTGGCTAAACTATACTCTAATCAGGGACGGTACTCGGAGGCCGAACCTCTTTTTGTCCAAGCCTTGGAGATGTTTAAAAAACTATACGGTCAACAACACCCATATTTCGCTCTCTTCCTCAACAATCTAGCAGTACTCTACAGGGATCAGGGACGTTACTCGGAGGGAGAACCTCTTTTTGTCCAAGCCTTGGAGATGTTTAAAAAACTATACGGTCAACAACACCCATATTTCGCTCTCTTCCTCAACAATCTAGCAGTACTCTACAGGGATCAGGGACGTTACTCGGAGGGAGAACCTCTTTTTGTCCAAGCCTTGGAGATTTACAAAAAACTTTTAGGTACTGAACACCCACATGTCGCTATCTCCCTCTACAGTCTGGCATTACTCTACAATAATCAGGGACGGTACTGCGAGGGAGAACCTCTGTTTGTCCAAGCCTTGGAGATTTTTGAACGAAAGTTAGGGTCAAATCATCCCAATACTATCGCTTGCCGGGAGAATCTTCAAAAATTGCGGGATGAGCTGACTTAGGAAGGCAGAGGGCAGAAGGCAGAAGGAAAGGAGAAAGGTTTAAAGGGATATAGCAATTCTCTTTCCCATGAGCTACAAAGGGATCCCCCTAAATCCCCCTTAAAAAGGGGGACTTTGAGGTTGATAAGTAAAAAAAAATACCAATTAAAGTAGGGTGGGCAAAGTAATCTAATCTATCAATACTCACGCATAACCAAACGGTTTTTGCCCACCCTACAAGCTAAAAAATATAGCCTAGAGCAAGTTAATTTTTATGCTATACTATAGAGGTTTAATCACCAGTATTGCAGTCAGTTTTTTCTGATGACAAAAGTAGAACAGATTCAAGCTGAAATTGAGGCTCTCTCTAAGGAAGATTTCGTGCGCTTGAGAGAGTGGTTTGCTGAAAGAGACTGGTTACTCTGGGATAAACAGCTTGAAGCTGATATCACCGATGGGAAGTTAGATGTAAGCCGTCAGCCGTCAGCTGTCAGCCGTCAGCCATAGTCAAAAAAAATACCAATTAAAGTAGGGTGGGCAAAGTAAAATAATCATTAATACTCAAAACAACCAAACTGTTGTTGCCCACCCGACAAGCTTGCGTGTACAAAAAAATAGCAATTAAAGTAGGGTGGGCAAAGTAAAATAATCATTAATACTCAAAACAACCAAACGGTTTTTGCCCACCCGACAAGCTTGTGTGTCAAAAAAAATAGCAATTAAAGTAGGGTGGGCAAAGTAAAATAATCATTAATACTCAAAACAACCAAACGGTTTTTGCCCACCCGACAAGCTGTTCGCGTAGCGTGCGCGTAGCGCTTAAGCTGACGGCTGAATGCTCCCGATTCCCGATTCCCGATTCCCGATTCCCGATTCCCTACTCCCTACTCCCTACTCCCTACTCCCTGATCAAATTACCGTAACCGTCCCGAACGCAAGATACTAACAATCAGCCACAATCCTAAAAAACTAGCTGCAGCAAACAGGATATTAGTAACCACAGACATCTGGGGAGTTTGGCTTCCTGAGGCCACAATTGCTGCACCCACAATCAGGGAACCGACTACAATACTGAAGGAGAGTCGATTAGCAGAATCATCGATACTGTAACGTAGTTTGTCTAGCTCTGGGACAGTAATATTCCACTTCAGGGTTTCGGAACTGACCCGGTTTAAAAACAATTCGATTTGAGAAGGCGATCGCAATGACAGGCTTTTGATATCCAAAATCGTTCTCAGAAGGGTTTGTAACGGATTATCTCCCAGGAGTTGACGCCGAAACACTTCCGTAATCAGGGGGGTGATTTGGTCGATCAGGTTAATTTCGGGATAAAACCCACGGGTAACTCCTTCCAAGTTAGCTAGGGTTTTGGCATATAAACCCATATTACCCGGTAAGCGGATTTTATTATTTCGCGAGACTTGTAGTATCTCATAAAACACTTCACTAAAGTTGATTTTGGAGAGGCTTCGGTTGTAATACTTGCGCAGCATACGGTCATAGTCATTTTCCAGGCCAGATAAATTGACCGACTCACCGGCTTCAGATAGTTGTAGGGTTAACTGAGCACATCGCTTGCCATCTAAGTCTACAATTGCTAAGAGCATCTCCGTCAAAATCTGTTGGCTGCGGGGGTCTAAGCGTCCAATCATGCCACAGTCTAATAAGGCGACGCGACCATCCCTCAGATAAAATATGTTTCCCGGATGGGGGTCAGCATGGAAGAAGCCATCGATGTAAACCTGCTGGAAAAAAGCCCGAAATAACAGGGTGGTAATTTCCCGTCGCTGGGTCTGGGTATCTTTGCCCTGTTGAGTTTGTGATAATTGCGCCGATAGCAGAGGTGCCCCTTCCAGCCACTCAATGGTAAGTAGCTTTTGGCTGGTCAAATCCCAGTAAATCTTTGGTATGACTAATTGCTGGGAATCGAACCAGCGGCTATTGGATAGATTACTGCGGAGTTTATCGGTATAGTTAGCTTCTTGGGTAAAATCCAGTTCTGCTTCTAGGGCAGTAACAAATTCATCGGCTATGGCAACGATATCGTAAGTCTTACCAAATTCCGTCAGAGAGACTAACTCCGCTAAGCCTCTAATGATAGCAATATCTTGAGCAACGATCTGGTCAATCCCAGGACGTTGCACTTTCAGAGCCACGTCTTGACCATTTTTGAGGGTAGCGCGATGGACTTGACCAATGGAACCAGCAGCAATGGCTTGGGGATTGATGGTAGTAAAGGTTTCTGAGATTGGCTGTGCTAGTTCTTGCTGTAGCAGGCTTTCTATTTCACTCCAGGCTACTGGTGGTACATTGGCTTGCAAGTCAGTGAGGACTTCAACATAGGCTCCTGGTAATAGGTCGGGACGGGTAGACAGCAGTTGTCCTAACTTAACGTACACCGGACCTAAATCAATTAAAATGTTGCGAAGGACAGCAGGAGTGGGGAGTTGAGGTTCGTCATTATTTTTGTTGCCCGTTAGGAGTCCTCGCATGTAATCCCAACCGTTTCGGAAGACAACTTCTAGGATTTCTCGCTGGCGGGTACTGGTTTGAGTTAGGGAAAACATTGGCTGAGGGTGGTTGAGTCATTTGGTTATATACTAGACTTCGCGGCAAAGTGGGGAAGAGGGAATCGGGAATCGGGAATCGGGAATCGGGAATCGGCAACAAGAATTGATGCCACAGCGTCGAAGCCTGTGGCACAAGGGCTGGATCGCACAAAAAAAAATTTTCTGATCTACTTGCCAATCCAGACTAGGTTTGTTAGACTTAATAAGGCGTCAAAAAAGACAAGCCGAAAAAAGACAAGCCGGGATAGCTCAGCTGGTAGAGCAGAGGACTGAAAATCCTCGTGTCGGCGGTTCAAGTCCGCCTCCTGGCATATTCTGTAAGCGGTCAGCTCTCAGCCCTCAGCGGTCAGCTTGTATTATTCAAAAGCTGTTTGCATCTCAAGTAGCGTGGCCTACGGCCAATAGCTGAATACTGATAGCTGAATACTGATAGCTGAATACTGATAGCTGAATACTGATAGCTGAATACTGATAGCTGATTGCTTAAATACAGTTCAATCCCACCAATAGCAAACAACAACTGCATCCCGATCACGTTTAATATCGTCTCCCCATAATGCCCCTTCATATCGATATCTCAATCGGCGTTTGAGTCGGTAACTATACTCTTCGTTTGTGCCATCAGTTACCTCTACCGAGTCAGCTCGCCATTTTTTACCCAGATCTATTAGTTGAGAAACTTTGGTATCTTGATTCTCTGCAAGTATGTATAGGGTATCTGCTGGATAGGCAACAAAATGAATAATGCTGCTATCTGGCATGGGACGATAGTTTGCCATTGCCAGCAGGGTATCTAGCAAACCACCAAAACTTAACCCATGTTCATCTGGGGCAAAGACTGGTTTGGTAAACAGAAAGCTTGCCCATAAATCTCTGTGCTTGGAAAGGTCAGTAATAACTTCTGGGCCATCAAACTCATTGAATCGGCGCTGCCAAACTAAAGCAGCAAATAGTTCTTGGGGAGAATACGATTCAGCAATGGATTGGATTTTAGTCAATTGACACTCCCCATAGCTAGAAGCTAGGGGATTCTCGGTTCAACGACCCAGCTTGCTGAACCTGGTTTTCACCAAGAACAGTAGAGGCCCGATCTCCCCCAGCGTTCGGACTAATAATAGTCCAAGTTCCGGTGTGCCCCACCGTACTTAAGGCTCTATTCAGTATGTTGATTGCAGCGTTGTGGTCTCGATCTAACGAACAACCACATTGACAAATATGGGTTCTAGTGGACAAAGATTTTTTGACTTCTTCGCCACAATTGGAGCAATTTTGTGAAGTATAGGCAGGATTAACTGCAACAGTTACCTTGCCAAACTTAGTACCAAAGTATTCCAACCAATTCCTGAATTGGTACCAACCTGCATCATTAATAGATTTGGCAAGACAGTGATTCTTGACTAAGTTTTTAACCCTTAAGTCTTCATAGGCTACCAGATCGTTAGATCGGACTACGCAACGTGCCAGTCTCTTGGCGTGTTCTTGACGTTGCCTACTTATCTTAAGGTGTGTCTTGCCTAGTTTATTAATAGCCTTCTTACGGTTGGCTGAGCCTGTCTTTTTCCGGGAAACCCGACGTTGATAGAACTTTAGACGCTTTTCGCCTTTTCGATAAAACCGAGGTGATGGTTCCCTATATCCATTGGAATCAGTATAGAAATCTTTTAGTCCAACGTCTAGACCAATAATCTTACCTGTTGTCTCAACAGTTTCAGAATTATCTACTTTTACACAGAACTGAACATAGTATCCATCCGCCCGACTTACTATGCGAACCCTTTTAATTAGTTTTACATCAAAACGCCATAAGTCCCACGTTCCTTTGAGCTTGAGCTTCCCAATTCCTTTCTTGTCGGTAAATTTGACTGACTTTTTGTCTGGACATAACTTCCATCCACTAGTCTTGTATTCCACCGAGCGAGAAGATTTCTTGAATCTAGGGTAACCTTTCTTACCAGGAATTTTCTTTTTACAGTTATCATAAAATCTATGAATTGCTCGCTCTACGTTTTCAACAGACGCTTGACAAGCATGACTGTTTAAATCCTCGACAAACTTGAACTCAGCTCTTAAATCAGTGTTGTAACGGTAAAGCTCTTTCTTACCGACTCCTTTATTGTCCATCCAGTAGCGTAATACTTTGTTTCGGACAAATCGTGATGTCCGGATCGCCTCGTCTATCGCTACTTTTTGGGCTTTATTAGTTACGGCCTTGAACTCTATTACAAGCACTCTTTTAATCACCTCCTTTTTTTGTCGATCTGCTTTCTATTGTAGACTACAATTTTCAATCCATCCAAAGTTCCTGATTGAATTGAAAGTTTTTCCCAAAAGGATTCGCGTTGCTCAGTTCATTTATGTGAGGGGTAAGGCGCAAGCCCATATCTAAAGCTAGGGGCTTGCGCCTTACCCCTCACACTCCCCGATTTTTCGGTCAAGCATTGTTATTCTGAGGGGTTTTACCTCGCCTAACTTCTTCTGCGTAAAAACGTGCCATCTACTAGGCTACCTCATTGCGATCAATGGCTATTTCGATTTCATCGGGGTGAGCTTTTGCGTATACCCAAGCATTAGCTAAATCAGCAGCTGTAATTGTGGGATAACTTGTTAAAAGGTCACCATCACTGTATCCAAGACGACGAGCTTCTACAAGTAACCAGACCGTAATACGAGTATTGGCAATGCAAGCTTCTTCCCCACAAACTCTAGGGTTTTTCTCAATTCCTTGCCAATTGTTTGTGAGACTTTGAGCAAGTAACTGAATAACCTGCACTTTTTCACTAGGGCTAAGGGCAAGAAGTTTTTGCTCTAAGTCTTGAAGTATCACAGAAGTCAATCCTTTGCTATAAATCTGATCTTAGTATAATATCATGTTAATAGAATCACTTCTCAAAAAATATACCTTACTTCTGGTAGGTAATCTTCCTCCTTATCCCCTGTTCCCTGTTCCCTGTTCCCTGTTCCCTATTATCTAATAATAAGTTTTCAACCGAATTTGATATAAGTGATAAAAATAATCGGGTGAACCCAAAAGCTCACCCGATTATTCAGCTAAACTAAACTCAAAGTAATCTACTTAAGGGTTCCCGCTGGGATACCCAAAATATCTTCAATCTTGGGCATTTCTTCGATGGGAATCACCCGTCCTTCATCTTCAAATCCAGCGATTTTATCAAAGTTCAAATACTGATACAAATCACTAGCAAAGGGATTAATTTTATCGGCTACAATTGACTGATACTCTTCAACGCTTGGAATCTGACCTAACAAAGCACAAGCTGCTGCTAATTCAGCAGAACCCAAGTAGACTTGGGCACCTTTACCCATACGATTATTAAAATTACGAGTAGAGGTGGAGAATACTGTAGCTTTATCAGCAACCCGAGCTTGATTACCCATGCAGAGGGAACATCCAGGCATTTCAGTCCGGGCACCAGCTATGCCAAAGATACCGTAAACCCCTTCTTCTTTGAGTTGTTTCTCATCCATCCGGGTCGGGGGACAAATCCACAAGCGAGTGCTAACAGGGGGTTCCCCTTGTAGAACTTTGGCTGCAGCACGGTAGTGTCCAATATTGGTCATGCAAGACCCAATGAATACTTCATCAATGCGATCGCTTGCGACTTCAGACAACAATTTCACATTATCTGGGTCATTGGGAGCCGCTACAATCGGCTCAGTGATTTCATTCAAGTCAATCTCGATAATTTCAGCATACTCTGCATCTGGATCCGCTTCCATCAGTACGGGATTTGCCAACCATTCTTCCATCTTGGCCACTCGACGCATGATCGTACGGGCATCTTGATAGCCTCGTGCAACCATATTTTTCAGTAGCGCGATATTGGAACGCAAATACTCAGATACTGTTTCTACTCCGAGCTTAATAGTACAGCCAGCACAAGACCGTTCCGCAGTAGCGTCAGTAAGTTCAAAGGCTTGCTCAACTTTCAAATCGGGCAATCCTTCTATTTCCATAATCCGTCCCGAGAAGACATTTTTCTTATTCTTCTTCTCTACTGTCAGCAACCCTTGTTGAATAGCCACATAGGGAATAGCATTAACAATATCCCGCAATGTTACCCCTGGCTGCAATTCACCTTTGAACCGCACTAACACAGATTCCGGCATATCTAAGGGCATGACTCCCAAAGCAGCACCAAAGGCGACTAATCCGGAACCAGCAGGGAAGGAAATGCCTAGGGGGAAACGGGTGTGAGAGTCTCCACCAGTGCCTACGGTATCAGGTAATAACATCCGGTTCAACCAAGAGTGGATAATGCCATCCCCAGGACGCAAGGCTACACCAGAACGAGAGGCAAAGAAGTCGGGCAATTTTTTATGGACTTTGACATCAACGGGCTTGGGATAAGCAGCAGTATGGCAGAAGCTTTGCATGACTAAGTCCGCACTGAAACCAAGACAAGCCAGTTCTTTTAATTCATCCCTAGTCATGGGTCCTGTGGTATCCTGGGAACCAACTGTAGTCATGATCGGTTCGCAAGAGGTACCTGGACGAACACCCGGTAAGCCACAGGCTTTACCGACCATCTTCTGGGCTAAGGTGAAGCCTTTGCCGGTATCTTCTGGGATGGTTGGACGGGTAAACAGGGGACTTGGTTCTAATCCCAAAGCTTCCCGGGTTTTATCCGTGAGCGATCGCCCAATCAGTAACGGAATCCGTCCACCAGCACGGACTTCATCGAGGATGGTATCGGGTTTGAGGGTAAAGGTGGAAATGACTTCCCCAGCTTGGTTAGTGATTTCACCCTTGTAGGGATGGATAGTAATCACATCACCTGTTTCCATTGTTGAAACATCGCACTCAATGGGCAATGCACCAGAATCTTCAGCAGTGTTGAAGAAGATCGGGGCAATTTTGCTACCTAAGATATATCCCCCAGCCCGTTTATTGGGAACATAGGGGATATCTTCACCAATATGCCAAAGTAAGGAATTAATTGCTGATTTCCGGGATGAACCAGTACCAACAACATCCCCAACATAAGCCACAGGATACCCGTTTTGTTTTAATTTAGCAATAGTATCTAAAGCCGTCGGTATCCGAGATTCCAACATGGCCAAGGCATGTAAGGGAATATCTGGCCGAGTGGTGGCGTGAGTGGCGGGGGATAAGTCATCGGTATTGGTTTCTCCAGGTACCTTAAATACAGTCACAGTAACTGCTTCCGGGAGTTTAGGACGCTGGATGAACCACGCAGCATTGGCCCAAGCATCGATGACTTGCTTGGCATAGGGATTGACATCGGAAATTTCTAGAACATCATTGAAGGCATCAAAGACAAGTAACGTCTTACTTAGGGCAGTAGCGGCTTCGGCTGCTAAGGTGGTGTGATCCGACTGGAGTAACTCAACCAGGGATTGGACATTGTAGCCTCCAACCATAGTACCCAAAAGGTCTACAGCACCCTGAGGGGAAATTAGGGGACTAGTGAGTTCTGCTTTTGCGATCGCAGTTAAAAACCCAGCTTTGACATAAGCTGCTTCATCCACTCCAGGGGGAATGCGATCGCGTAACATAGCCATTAATGCCTCTTCTTCCCCAGCTGGTGGATTTTGCAGCAGTTCACAAAGTTGGGATGTTTGCTCAGCACTTAGGGGTAGGGGAGGAATTCCTTTAGCTCCCCGTTCAGCTAGGTGTTCACGATAAGAGTTCAGCATCATAGATTTACCTGTGCGCGGGCTTCATGTAAGACAATTGTTACAAAATATTGCCCTACCAGAGTGTGGCAAGTCATCAAAGCATCAAAAATCAAAGCATCAAAAAAGCGATCGCTGTGGATCGCTGTGTCTGATGTTAGAGAGTTGTGGATATGTCAAAAAGTTTAAATAAGGTTTGGTCAATCTATATCGCAATGGCTGGGGTTAGCGAGAATCCAAAACTAGCTCGCCACCAAACCTGTGGCAATATTTGTGTTAACCAACTAGATAGGCTGCATCTGCTTTGACTCATCTTCTAGAAGCCTGACCAAATTCTGATCACCGTTAGCTTTAGCTACCTCTAGACGATGTTCCAAAGTTTGGCGCATCGTAGCCAGATGAACTTTTCTGCTCTCATTCAAGACTTTTTGCAGCCGGTGGCGAGCAATCGATGTCTTTGCAGCTACAGTAGGAATCGATTTAGCCACTGGTTGAGAATCAGTTACATCACAATTAGTTACAGTTGCATTACCAGTGCAGTAAGAAACACCACGCCATTTCAGATGATTTACCGGTGGCGGTTCAGGCATGTGTCTGGGATAGTGAAATTTCCAATTCTGAGCCCGATAAACACCACCAATTTCCCCCTCTCTCACTTCTAGTAAAGAGGGTTCAGCGTCGTAACTTACACCACGATACCTAAGTTTCATATCTATTACCCCTCCGATTGACAAATAATAATATCAGACTACTTTTTTCAATAGTCTTGAGTGCTTTCAATAATGTTGAGTACTTAAATCTTGAGTACTGAAATGTTTAGTACTAGAATGCTGAGTACCGAAATGCTGAGTACCGAAATGTTTAGTATTGAGTAATATGTGATCAATGTTTACTCAGCCCTGAGGTCTTGACGCACCCAGCAACCAGCACTTTTTGACTCAAACAAAACT
This sequence comes from Moorena sp. SIO3E8, assembly GCF_010692445.1. Taxonomy (NCBI): domain Bacteria; kingdom Bacillati; phylum Cyanobacteriota; class Cyanophyceae; order Coleofasciculales; family Coleofasciculaceae; genus Moorena; species Moorena sp. SIO3E8. The sequence continues at coordinate 15,029 of NZ_JAAHHM010000075.1, forward strand.
AGTTATAGTAATAGCTACCCTCTTTTATAGCTAACACCACGATAGGTCATGTTAGCCGATGATTTACGCCAAGGATTATGCTTAATCCGGTGAACTTTCCAGCTATGACCCCGGTAAGTTCCACCAATTTCACCTTCAGATACTTCTAGGGTAGATGGTTCACTTTGATAACTGACACCTCGGTAAGAAAGTTTCATTGCTCGAATACCTCCAATTGGATTGCTTAATGGAATTGCTTAATAAGTTGGTTGGCCAAGAATTACTTAATAAGTTGCTTGGCCAGGTGAGGAATTCTGTCTAAGAGTTAGGGAAGCTTGCCCTAGGTATCACTTTCTTGGATTCTCTACGGCTTATCTACTTCAGGACATCTGAGTTGAGAGCCACTGAGCCGACAGAGACCTCAATGCTTATTTAATTCCAATTTTTAATTCTGTATCTATTTTGACACTTTTTTGGCGAAAAGTCAAATGTTAAGAAAAAAAACAGAATTCGATCCTTTCCGGTGATTAAGGTTATCGACTAAGGGGGTTATGACCAAGTTTCCTAGGTCTTCGCAAAGCATGGAAGCCCTCAACTACGCCTCTTGTCCCTAATACTAAGAATTAATACTTAATACTAAGAATTAAGAATTAATACTTAATACTAAGAATTAATACTTAGGCGCTCCGGACTGGATATAGCACTACCCATGAAGGTCAGGACATTGTCAGCCATGCAAAGCGCGAGTGGGGGAAACCACGCCAGTTGCTCATGGGGGGAACCCCCAAGACCGCACTGGCTCCCCTGTTCCCTTGCTGCATCGCTCCTAAACTCCGAAACGTAAGTCATAGTTGACTTCTGACTTCTGACTTCTGACTTCTGACTTATGACTTCTGACTTGTGAGTTCTGACTTCTGACTTCTGACGCTAAGCGTAGCGCTATATCAGGGAGTGGGGAATCCTCAAAAGTACCCTTGGGGGTACTTTTATAGCCCCTCAGAGAAATAAAACTGGATTTGTGAAGAGATTGCTTGTATCTATACTCACGAAATCTTGGAGAACTTCTATGATTAGGTGCATCAAACAACCCACTTCCTCAGTGCTCAAGGTCTTTTTACTAGGCTGCTCATTGCTACTGCTGCCCTGTAGTCCTGCCTTAGCTCAAGGGTGTACTCAACCAGAGATTAAGACTAATATCGCCAAATTCAACGATATAAATAACACAACGGCTCAACAAGCTATAGTCGAATGTGGTCAAAAATCTGTCTATTTACTGATTCAAGCCCTGAAGACGGATAAATCTGCGGCAGTTCGGGAGGGAGCTGCTGTTGCTCTGTGGAGTATGGGAGAGGAAGGGGATCGAGCTGTCCCTTGGTTGATTAAAGCCCTAAGGAATGATGACTCGGCACCAGTTCGTGCCAAAGCCGCTTCTGCTCTGGGATTGATGGGAGAAGCATCTTATCAGGCTATCCCTGACCTGATTGATGCACTTAAGGATGAATCTGCTGAAGTTCGTGCCAATGGTGCTTATGCCCTAGGGAATTTGGGAAATAAAACCCATGAGGCTGTACCTCAGCTCATTGAAGTCCTGAGGAAAGATAAATCTGCTGAGGTTCGTGCTAATGCTGCTTATGCCCTAGGGAATAAAAGAGAGGCAGCCAAGTCAGCTGTACCTTACCTGATTGAAGCCCTAAAGGATGAAACATCCTTATCGGTTCGCAGGACTAGCGTCAATGCCCTAGAGCAGATTGCCGAGAAAACCAAAGATGTTGCTTCCCAGCTCATTGAGCAACTCAGGAACGATAAATCTATTCTGATCCGGATTTACGCTACCGAGATACTAGGGGAAATTGGAGAGCCAACTAAGGATGCTCTGCCTCTATTAATTGAGTTGCTTAAGGATAACTCAGTCTATGTTCGCTATTATGCCGCCTCTGCTCTAGGAAAGATGGGAACGCAAGGGACTCAGGCTGTTCCTCACTTAATAATCCTGTTGAAAGATGAATCTATCGATGTTCGCTATTCCGCCGCCTCTGCCCTTGTCGAAATTGCTTCTAAGCTTGGAAAACAAAAGAAGCAGCTCACCAAAGTGCAATTGCAAACATCCATACTGCAATTTGAAACAGTTATCAAACGGCTAGAGCAAGACACCGATAAAATTTTCCACGATAGATGGATAGAAACCGTGCGTGGTGGTCTTTATCATCTCCAGGAAGAACAGGAATCTCGTAGTTATCAGAAAATTTTTGGGCGAGGGGTGATTATCTGGCTAACTCATATGCTATTTTGGTTCGGACTGATACTGGTTTATCCCAAATCCCCCCAAGTCCAAGCTATTTTCTTTTGGAATCCCTGGGTGCGGAAGTTTTTTGGACTGGGGTACGTAGGCATAGCCCTAACTTGGATTCCCTTTCTACGCTCGAAGTTATTTGCCCCGTTCCAGGAATCCTTGCTATCAGATGCGGATTTAGAAAACTTTGATGAACAAGCTTACTTTCCTGACTTGGAAGTCGAGCGGAAGGGAAAAAATATAATCCAACCCATTCAAGAAGCAATACCAGATCTGGAATTACCCATTGTCCTGGAAGGGGAATCAGGATTAGGGAAATCCATGTTTCTACGCCACTTAGTGAAATCATCTAAGCGGATCATCGTCTATTTACCTGCTGAGAAATGCGCTAATGGTGTGATCGAAGCAATTCAAGCAAAACTTCATGGATTCGCCCAAGACTCTGGTTTCTTGCGAGACCTGATTTACAGTGATGCCATTGATATCTGTATTGATGGACTCAATGAAGTCACTCCAGACACACGAGCGATGATTACCACTTTTGTGGAAAGTTACTTCAAGGGCAATATTATCATCGGGACCCAATCTATGGAGTGCCAGACTCCTTCCTCCGCTACGACCTATGTACTGCAACCATTAAAACCTAAGCAGATTAAGGAATTTTTACTATCCCGCTATAAGATTATGCCCCCAGATGCTCCCATCTCGGGTATGAAGTACAAACAAGCCTGCGAAAAGTATATTGACACCGTTTTAGATGAGTACCAATCAGAAGAAGAACGGAAAGCTGTGCGTCGGATGCTGTCTAACCCGATGGACCTGACCATAGTGGCTCAGATGATAGCCTATGGGCAGAAACCAGACTTGCTGAATTTGCAGCAACAGCAGTATCAATATATGGCTCAGGAGTATGAACAACTCTATCTGAGGAAATTTCCCCTAGAGGCATTTGCTGAAGCAGTTTACCAGATGCGCTTGCAAGACCAGGTAGCTATACCAGCTGACAAATGGTTTGAAGAACTGATTTGCATGGAACGCCACAAAATGGTAATTTGTCGTATATTTGTTGACCATGCAGGCAATGATCGAAAAGAATGGTACTTCCGCCACGACAAAATCCAGGACTTTTTCATCGTGCAGACGTTCCTAGGTGAGGGAAAAGATTTGCCAAACAAGCATATCAGTGACCCTAGGTTTCGCGGTGTGTACTTCCTCTTGGCAACTCTACTGCCGTGGAATGCTGCTTGGCACTTGCGGGAAACCTTAATTCAATACGCAGCGAATACTAAAGACCATACAGTTAGTGATACTTTTGTTCAACTGTTGTTGTCTCGGCAAGCAGCATGATCTGTTGAAGGTTGTTCGCGTAGCGTGGCCAAAGGCCAAGGTTGAAGGTTGTTCGCGTAGCGTGGCCAAAGGCCAAGGTTGAAGGTTTAAAGTTGAAGGTTAAATGTTAAATGTTTAAGATTGAAAGTTTAAAGTTGAAGGTTTAAAGTTGAAGGTTGTTGGTCAGAATTCTAAATTCTAAATTCTAAATTCTAAATTCTAAATTTTAAATTCTAAATTCTAAATTCTAAATTTTAAATTCTAAGAAGGTTGAAAGTTAGGTGTTAACAGCTACTAGAATTTCCAGGTTAGTGGTGCTACTGCTTGACTGGCCGACTTGCCTAACTGAGATGTCGGTTAAAGCACAGATACAAAGATCTGCTTGCTCTAATGCTGTGGCTGGGTGGGTTGTTGCTATTGCGATCGCTTTCATGTTGGCAGCTCGTGCAGCTTGGATGCCAACCGGTGCATCCTCAATTACTACACATTGTTCTGGTGCTACACCCAGGGATTGAGCTGCTTTGAGATAGCCTTCTGGATGGGGTTTATAGTGACTGACATCATCAGTGGTAATCAAAATTTGGGGTATTGGTAAGGCAACATGACGCAATCGATTGGTTGCGATCGCATAATTTCCAGAGGTGACAATTGCCCAAGACTCTGGTGGTAAGGAAGCCACTAAGGAAGCTGCTCCAGCTACCTCTACCACACCTTCTAGATTTACTGCCTCACTTTGAGTAAACTGTCTTGCTTCTTCCTCAGCATTGAGGTGAGGAGCCACAATCCTGATGGTTTCAATAGCAGGACGACCATGGGATATTTTGAAAATCTCCTCCACATCTAGACCATGTTGATTTGCCCACCTGCGCCAGTGCTGTTCAATGCAGAGGGTCGAGTCTACTAGGGTTCCATCCAGGTCAAACAAAATCGCATTACATTCCAATCGTTCCATTCGGTTTGACGTTGCACCTCAATCGCCACTATCTATAATATGGAACTTACGCAAAACTGAACCCCAACTTTACCTGTAGGGTAGAGTTGGGGTTCAGTCCTGATTTCCCACTTCAGAGATTTGTAGACCTATACTGCTGATAAAAGCCCATGACTCTCTGGACATAGTCAGCAGTTGGGCCACTGTTGCAGCCAGAGGGTTGTCCTGTCATCCACCAACAGGCGGTACGGCGAACAGCAATCATTTCATTGTTGCCACTATCTCTCAATTCAATATCTAGTTCCCGTCTGATGATACAAGCCACAACACTGCGTGCTGTGGTTGGGTTGGCTTCAAATTGTGCAGGTGTCATGGCCTGTCCTGCACATTGGGATGTCCAGCTCGGGATAATGGCGGGTAAAACTTGCCACTGGCTGTACATGCCATCATTGGGACGATTGGGTGGTGCCGAAAGCCGCAGTGCTTCTACAAGAGCATTGACTTGCGGATCAAGAGTGTTGACTTGCTGATCAAGAGTGTTGACTTGCTGATCCTCTACTTGTGCGAATACTGGTGTTGACCTATGGGGCTGCTGATAAAAGCCCATGACTCTCTGGACATAGTCAGCAGTTGCGCCACTGTTGCAACCAGAGGGTTTTCCTGTCATCCACCAACAGGCGGTACGGCGAACAGCAATCATTTCATTGTTGCCACTATCTCTAAATTCAATCTCTAGTTCCCGTCTGATGATGCAAGCCACAACATTGCGTGCTGTGGTCGGGTCGGCTTCAAATTGTGCAGGTGTCATGGCCTGTCCTGCACATTGAGATGTCCAGCTCGGGATAATGGCAGGTAAAACTTGCCAGTCGCTGTACATGCCATCATTCGGGCGATTCGGTGGTGCCGAAAGCCGCAGTGCTTCTACCAGAGCGTTGACGTGTTTATCCTCTACCTGTGCTGATACTGGTATTGCCGACAACCCCACACTCACTATTATTCCAGTCAAGAGCAGATTTGGAAATTTATTGATTACTTTATTGATTACATATAAAGTGATCATTTTCAGATTTATTTGATATCTAAAATTAACTGAACTAAGAATGCCACTGGTCGCGACAGTGCTCAGGGAACGATGAATAATTAATGATTAATAATGATAACCCATGCTAGGAGTTAGGGGCTTGTACTGGCAAAACGATTAATGCAGAATTGTTAAATTCTGTATCTTATGTGTCTTATGTGTCTATTATGTATGTGTATGTATGTGCCGATTCATCGTTCATCATTCCTAAGACATAGTTCCTTAGACTTAGGGAATTTTTGAGAATAATCCGATGATGATGGGGGCTGTGAACAATAGAGCAATATCTAAAATCGTGATGGCTGCGAAGCGAATTTGTTGAGTATTCATGATGCACCGTTTCCTTGAGTATTAACAGCTGACCTAAGAATGCTAGCGGTAACTTAAATCCATTTCATCGATTTAGATCACGCAAGACTGTGATTTATGACAATCTATCTATGTGATATTGATCACTAATTTTAACCAAAATACTCTATACTATTCTATACTGTAATTTATAAAGAAAAGATTAAATGCCTGTAGGGCTCGTGATAGCGTAGACCATTGGTAAGTTTTTACTAGTGACAGGACTAAAATTAGTCCCAGAGGAACTATATTATATAAGTGCTTTAAAAATTATTAACGCACCCAAAAGATTTAATATTTATTTTATGAATAAGCTTTAAATTACTGATTTTTGATTAGGTTTTGTTGAGGTTTGTTTGTCAACAGTACTAGGCAGTAAACTATGAACAAACAACCGATTATATCAAGTCCAATGAATCACTTCTAATTACCATTTCAAAAATGCTGCCTCAACCCCTTGTTCTCGCCGAATCTTACTATCCTTCTCAAACCAATCGATGATCTGCTGATGGGTCAACTCTTCCATGGGCACCCCAGTATCTTGTGAAATATGCTTCAAAAGTCTGAGGGAAGAAATTGTTAAACGAGTTAAAAATTTCTCTGGGGAAGAGAGCAATGCTTGGTCTACATCAGCGGATTCTTCCGGAGTTAAGAATTGGATTGAGGATTGCTGGGAATCAGCCATAAGGGTTTTCAAGGTTGACTATATAATTTGTAAGCTGATAGCTTACAGGCTTAGTTATTGGCATGTTAGTTATTTGCTGGCCCTGTGATTAAATAGCCGCACTGATGCTCTCCATTATTTAGCCAGTGAGTACGCTCCACTGTACAATCTGGCAATACGGCGGCAAACATTTCCAATTCATGACCACAGACACTGGGGTAAGATTCGGCAACGTTGGAAATAGCACAATTGTATTCAGTTAAAATATACTGCTCCCTAAGGCCATTATTTAAATTACCATTATCTGGGGTGTGCCACTCTGCCATATAACCTTCTAGTCTACGCAGTTCTACTAACTTGGCTACTCGCTCTCGCACTGTACCATTCCCGATACACTCCCGGTATTCTTGAGCTTTACGTTGCCATTGCTTTTGTAGAATCGTGCTGGTCTGTTCACGACCCAAGGTTTCTGTCATGGTATCGAGCAGGGAAACGGAAAACTCTCCGTAATGATGGGGAAAGCGATCGCGTCCTTGGCGAGAGAGGTGATAGATATGTTGAGGACGCCCCATACCACTTTGAACAGCTTTGTACTCAATTAGCCCTTCTGCCTCCAATTCTTTGAGATGACGTCGAATAGCTTGGGGGCTAACCCCTATGGCTGTGGCTAACTCCTGGGCTCTTGCTCGATCCTGTTTGAGGAGATATTGTAAGATGTCTCGCTTAGTGGAAGTTTGCTGAGTAGGCATCATGGGCTTAGGAGTTGGGGATTGGGTAACAGGGGAAGGGCACTCAGGCTTCCCTTTGGTGCTTGTCGGTACCGTTATTTCTATTTAATCTAAATTCTCTTGACTTTAACAACATGTTTGTTGTTAATATAACCTAGAATAGAGTTAAACAACAAAAACGTTGTTTTAATCCACCCAGTAACCAGATCACATCCCGTGGGCATGAGGAAGCTATGGATTGTAGTTGTAACCGGCGATAAAAGCAAGCCGCTGTCTTGATGCAGTCGCTAGCCGGAGTCTACAACCTCTAACCTTCCAAGCTGCCAACCTACTCTACGGGAAAGTCAAAGGCGAACAAGCTATCACTGTGTTTGTAACTCTGTTGAATCCTTAATGATAAGAGAGCACTAAATCGATGACTGCCACTGTCAAGACATTAGTCAACCAGCCCTATAAGTACGGCTTTGTCACAGATATTGAAGCGGATACCATTCCTCGTGGACTAAATGAGGATATTATCCGTCTGATTTCGGCTAAGAAAAACGAACCCGAGTTCATGCTGGAGTTTCGCCTAAAGGCGTATCGACAATGGCAGAAAATGACCGAGCCAACCTGGCCCCATGTCACCTATCCTCCCATTGATTACCAAAAGATTATCTACTACTCAGCACCCAAACAGAAGAAGGAAAAACTCAATAGCCTCGACGAAGTTGACCCAGCTTTACTGGAAACCTTTGATAAATTAGGGATTTCCCTATCTGAGCAAAAGCGGCTGGCTAATGTAGCAGTGGATGCCATCTTTGATAGTGTCTCGATCGCCACTACCTTCAAAGACAAGCTGGCTGAGTCGGGGGTAATTTTCTGCTCGATTTCGGAAGCTTTGCAAGAACACCCAGAGTTAGTGCGGAAATACCTGGGTAGTGTTGTTCCTGTGGCAGATAATTACTTTGTTGCTCTCAATTCTGCTGTTTTCAGTGATGGTTCCTTTGTCTATATTCCCAAAGGAGTCAAATGCCCGATGGAACTGTCTACCTATTTCCGGATTAATAATGGAGATACTGGACAGTTCGAGCGTACCCTAATTGTGGCGGAAGAAGGGAGCAATGTTAGTTACCTAGAAGGCTGCACTGCGCCGATGTACGATAGCAACCAGCTGCACGCAGCTGTGGTGGAACTAGTTGCCCTGGACAATGCTGAGATTAAATACTCCACGGTGCAAAACTGGTTCGCTGGGGATAAAAATGGTAAAGGTGGGATTTACAACTTTGTTACCAAGCGAGGATTGTGCAAAGGAGTTAACTCGAAGATTTCCTGGACTCAGGTAGAAACTGGTTCCGCGATTACTTGGAAGTATCCCAGTTGTGTTCTAGTGGGTGACAATTCCATTGGTGAATTCTACTCTGTTGCTCTAACCAACAATCTCCAACAAGCGGATACGGGTACCAAGATGGTGCATATCGGTAAAAATACCCGCAGCACCATCATTTCTAAAGGGATTTCTGCTGGTAAGTCCAAAAATAGCTACCGGGGTCTAGTCAAAATTGGTCCGAAGGCCAAGGGGGCGCGGAACTATTCCCAGTGTGATTCCATGTTGATTGGGGATACAGCTGAAGCGAATACCTTTCCCTATATTCAAGTCCAGAACAACATGGGCAAAGTGGAACACGAAGCCTCGACTTCCAAAATCGGTGAAGACCAGCTATTTTTCTTCGCTCAACGAGGAATTTCAGAAGAAGATGCAATCTCCATGATGGTGAGTGGCTTCTGTAAAGATGTCTTCAATGAACTTCCCATGGAATTTGCTGCTGAAGCAGATAAACTTTTAAGCCTGAAGCTCGAAGGCACAGTCGGATAAATAAGGTTAGCAGGTTGAAGGTTGAAGGTTGAAGGTTGAAGGTTGAATGTTGAATGTTGAAGGTTATCAGGTTGAATGTTGAATGTTGTTAGCAGGTTGAATGTTGAATGTTGTTAGTAAGTTCGAGGTTAGTTTGTTGTTAGGTTATTGAAGGTTAGCGGGTTGTTCGCTTAGCGTGGCCTTTTGGCCAAGGTTTCTAGTTAGTTGCGTAGGGTGCGTGATAAGACGGGCTCGCACTCATTTTATCGGTAGCCACTGTTGGGAAAGTCCGTCCCGTAACGCACCACCTGGTCTAATATTTATTACACGTGATAACATTCAACCTTGAACCTTCAACCTTCAACCGGTTAACCTTCAACCGGTTAACCTTCAACCTCATAACATTCAACCGGTTAACCTTCAACCTCATAACATTCAACCGGTTAACCTTCAACCTGATAACACCCCAAGGGATAAAGCATTTATTATCAAGTCGAAATGATTAGTGAAACTAGTGAAATAATATTGTCTGTTCGGGATTTGACGGCAGATGTGGATGGTAACCAGATTCTGAAGGGATTGAATCTGGAAGTTAAAGCTGGGGAAATCCATGCGATTATGGGGCCAAATGGTTCTGGTAAGAGTACTTTGTCTAAGGTATTAGCGGGTCATCCAGCCTATGATGTCACAGGAGGCGAGGTAAGTTTTTTAGGGCAAAATCTCTTAGAAATGGAGCCGGAGGAACGCTCTTTGGCTGGAGTATTTCTGGCGTTTCAGTATCCGTTGGAAATTCCTGGTGTCAGTAATTTAGATTTCTTGCGGGTGGCTTACAATTCCCGTCGCAAGCACAAGGGATTGGAAGAAATTGATACATTTGATTTTGAGGATTTAGTTGAAGAAAAGCTGGAAATTGTTAAAATGAATACCAGCTTTCTAGAGCGTAGTCTCAATGAAGGCTTCTCTGGAGGAGAAAAGAAGCGGAATGAGATTCTCCAAATGGCACTTCTAGAACCTAAGCTAGGGATTTTGGATGAAACGGATTCGGGCTTGGATATTGATGCCCTCAAGATTGTGGCCAATGGGGTGAATCAATTGGCAAGTAGCGAGAATGCCATGATTTTGATTACTCACTACCAACGTTTACTGAATTATATTGAGCCGGATTTTGTTCATGTGATGGCAGATGGCCGTATCCTCAAGACTGGTAGCAAGGAGTTGGCTCTAGAGTTGGAATCCCGTGGTTATGACTGGGTGCTAGAAGACGAGACTGCTGAGGTGAGTGTCTAATGACTATGGAAGTTTCTGTAAAACGGGAGGTTTCTTATTTGTCGGCACTGCTAGAGCAATGTCGCCAGGATAATCCAGTTGAGATGGATTGGTTACAAGAGCTAAGTAACCACGCTAGGGGGATTGCTCAGGAGTTGGCGATTCCCACCACTAAAGATGAGGAATGGCGGTTTACAGATTTGTCGCCACTGATCCAGGAGACCTTTGAGGCTGCTGTAGCTGTTAATACAAGCACCTTGGATATTAGTCCGGTAGTTTTGCCAGAGGCGATTAACAGCCGATTAGTATTTGTAAATGGGATTTATGCCCCTGAGCTATCCTCTGTGGCTGGGTTGCCTGAAGGGGTGTTTGTGGGGAATTTGGCCGAGTTGCCATCAGAGTATCAGAGCCGAATTGCTGATTATTTGGGCAAGCAGCAGGGGGCGACCGATGTGTTTACGCTGCTCAATACCGCTGGTTTGACTGATGTGGCGGTGATCTGGTTGCCTAGGAATACTGAAGTGACGGTTCCCATTCATCTGCTGTTTGTTTCCATGGCTGATGGGGTGCCTAGGCTATTTCAGCCCCGTTGTTTGGTGGTGGCGGAGGCTGGTAGTCAGCTGAGTTTAGTGGAAGAGTATTGGCAAGGCCAAGAGGCGAGCGCCCAGGGTGTTTATTTGACCAATTCCGTGACGGAGCTATGGGTTGGTGAGAATGCCAGAGTGACTCATATCCGGGTTGATGGGGAAAGTAACCAGGCTTTCCATGTCGGCAAGAGTGCGATCGCACAAGCTCGGAATAGTTTTTATAGTTCCCATGGGGTAGCCTTTGGGGGGAAGTTATCTCGCCATACTCTGGAAGTGTTTCAGATGGGTGAGGGGACCGAAACGATTCTAAATGGCTTGACGGCGATTAGTGAGCAACAGTTAGCAGATACTCATAGTGCGGTGATGTTGAATCATCCCAATGGGATCAGTAATCAGCTGCAAAAGTGCATTATAGATGGTAGAGCTCATGCTGTCTTTAATGGTAAGGTTTCTGTTCCTCAAGCAGCCCAGTTGACCAATGCAGCTCAGTTAAATCGTAATTTGTTGCTATCGCCGAAGGCTAGAGTTGATACCAAGCCTCAGTTGGAGATTACAGCTGATAATGTGAAATGTTCCCACGGTGCTACAGTCAGTCAGCTGGAAGCAGATGAAGTCTTCTATTTGCAAAGTCGTGGACTTAAGGAAAGTGATGCCCGTAACCTTTTGATTGATGCCTTTGTAGCAGAAATAATCAATCAAATTCCCCTAGCTTCTCTTCGTCAAAGACTTTCGGAAACAGTCATAAGTTCAAAACGGGAACGGAATAACGTTCAATAGTAAAATGACCTTAACTCAAGAAAAAACCATTGCTGATCAAGTCCGGGCTGACTTCCCAATTTTGCACCAGGACGTTAACGGTAAACCGCTGATTTACTTTGATAATGCGGCTACTGCCCAGAAACCGGTAGCGGTACTGGATGCACTGCGCCACTACTACGAAATGGACAATGCTAATGTTCACCGAGGTGTCCATACCCTTAGCACTAGAGCGACAGACGGTTATGAGGGGGCACGGGATAAGGTAGCTAGTTTTGTAAATGCCCAGTCACGACAAGAGATTGTTTTTACCCGCAATGCTTCGGAAGCGATTAACTTAGTGGCTTACAGCTGGGGTTTGGAAAATCTGCGCCAGGGAGATGAAATTATTCTCTCGGTTATGGAACACCACAGCAATCTGGTGCCTTGGCAAATTATTGCTCAGAAAACTGGAGCGGTACTAAAGTATGTGGAATTAACCGAAACTCAGGAGTTTGATTTAGAAGAGTTCCGACAGCTGATTTCTGAGAAAACCAAGCTGGTAAGTGTGGTTCATGTCTCGAATACTTTGGGATGTATTAATCCAGTAGAGGAAATTATTGCGATCGCACATAACTATGGCGCTAGGGTAATGATTGATGCTTGCCAAAGTATCCCCCATATGCCCATTGATGTCCAAGCTATGAATTGTGATTGGCTAGTGGCATCCGGTCATAAAATGTGTGCTTCCACCGGGATTGGCTTTCTGTATGGGAAACTGGACTTACTGCAAGCGATGCCTCCATTTTTAGGTGGTGGTGAAATGATTGCTGAGGTATTTCTGGACCACTCCACCTATGGGGATTTACCCCATAAATTTGAAGCAGGCACACCAGCCATTGCTCAAGCGATCGCACTTGGTGCTGCAGTAGACTATCTGACTGAGTTGGGTATGGATACTATCCATAGCTATGAAGAGGAATTAACCGCTTATTTGTTTAAGCAGTTGCAGGAAATTCCCGATCTAATCATGTATGGTCCCCAACCAACAATAGATGGTAAAGGTAGGGCAGCATTAGCAACATTTAATATTAAAGGATTGGATGCTAGTGATGTGTCTACGCTGTTGGATCAAGACGGTGTAGCAATTCGTTCTGGAAATCATTGTACTCAACCTTTGCACCATCGTTTAGGAGTGACTGGTACAGCACGAGCTAGTTTGTATTTTTATAATACTTTTGAAGAGATTGATCGCTTTATTGTGGCGTTGAAAGAAACAATTGAGTTTTTCAGAAGTGCTATGGATTGAATATAGCAGTTATTATTTGGGTGAGGTACAAATTTTTGGGTTTTAGGGAGTAGGGAATCGGGAATCGGGAATCGGGAATTGGGAATCGGGAATCGGGAATCGGGAATAGCGATGCAGCGCGGTCTTGGGGGTTTCCCCCATGAGCGACTGCATCAAGACGGCAATAGGGAAAAAATATATAGCAATTATTTTTATCATGAGGTACAAAGGGATCCCCCTAAATCCCCCTTAAAAAGGGGGACTTTGAGAATGAATTGTTATAATTTTTAATCAGAAGTTCCCGACTCCCGACTCCCGACTCCCGACTCCCGACTCCCGACTCCCTACTCCCTATCAGCCATAAAAGCATTTTGATATGGTTTTCCCGTTGCCAGATAAATACATTGACCTGCTCACGGATTTCGGCTTTAAACGTGTCTTTGGCACTGAGCCAAATAAGGCACTGCTAATCGACTTCTTGAATACTCTGTTGCCTCCCCATCATCACCTGAAGGATGTCACCTTTAAGAATCCAGAGTTTTTGGGCAATACCTTAGTGGATCGAAGGGCTATTTTTGATATTTATTGTCAGAGCGAGACTGGTGAACGGTTCATCGTAGAAATGCAGAAGGCCAAGCAAAATTTGTTTAAGGATAGAAGTGTATATTATTCTACTTTCCCGATCCAAGAACAGGCGCAACAGGGATTTTGGAACTATGAGCTTACAGCAGTTTATACGGTTGGCGTCCTAGATTTTGTATTTGATGACCACAAGCACGAGTCAGAACTGCTACATGTGGTGGAGTTGAAAAATCAGCACTGTGAGGTGTTCTACGATAAGCTCAAGTTTATTTATGTTGAGCTACCCAAATTTACCAAGTCTCTTGATGAGTTGGAGTCCCATTTTGACAAGTGGTTATTTTTATTAAAACACCTAGCCCAGTTGAATGAACCCCCATTACCGTTGCAAGAGGATGTGTTTGCCCAGCTATTTGATGTTGCAGAGATTGCCAATTTTTCATCTAGGGAACAAGCGCTGTATCAGGATAGCCTGAAGGTCTACCGCGATATGTACAATGTTACCCAAACCTTGATTGATGAAACCTTGGAACAAGGCATAGAACAAGGTATCAAACAAGGTATCAAACAAGGTAAAGCAGAAGGTAGACAGGAAGAAAAACAGCAGATTGCTAAGCAGATGAAGGCGGCAGGGTTACCCGCTCAGGATATTGCCCAATATACAGGGTTGAGTATGGATGAGATTGATGGGTTGTAGGTTTAAATGGCTTCAAGAGCTACAAATTCCTGGGTTTTTGCGAAAAATTGTTGCTTAGATAGGCGAACTGAAATACCGATAATCCCCCTTCACGGTAATAAGTAGGTGGACATAATTAAGTGTAAAATAGCGATTGAAATTCAAAGTCATGAAACCCTTATGAATAGAGAATTCCAGCTTTATTTTCGGATTTTGAGTTTTAACGTTTATTTATGCCCACCTACTTAGAGCTAATTTGTAAAGTAAATCTTAAGAAGCTTGAAAGCCTTGCTATGATTCTCTTTTGGCTATTAAATAGTTCACTTGTTCTAGTTGAGCGCAAGCCTTATCATACAAGGATTACAGCGAGTTTACAAATCAGCTCTTACAAGCCTGAGGGGGTGACATACAAGTTGAAATCCTTACTGGCTAATATTTTCAGCCGATGTGTTACAAAAAGATACATGCTGTTTTGGGCTGACCTTGGACGTAGTTATAAGGGTTTGAGCTTGCCATTAAATCACAGGAGGGTCAATTTTGGAGTTTATTTTTTCTAAAATAATTAGCATCAAAGCCTTATCTAGTAAGCTTTTCAGGGCTCATGTCACCCCTCAGGAGCAGTTCAATGATTGGCAACATGAACGGGTCACTAACTTTATTGACGTTTGTCTTCCGGCACAGACACCGAATTGTCAACTATGAGTATTATCCTTGCCGTTGGTATATCCATTGGTAATGGTGCAATTGAGTCAACGGTCAAACAGATAGGACGACGGATTAAGATATCGGGAGCGCAATGGGCACAAGACAATGTCCCTTGGAGTGCTTCACCATCGTTCTGCTTATCTGAATGGGCAATTCTCTGGAACAGAGTCTTGCAACATTGGGATGCACTCAGTCTCGCAACATTGGGATGCACTCAATCTTGAACCCTCGTTAAAGTAAATTTTTGCGTCTTTCCCATACCAAAACTGAATATATTACCTTTTCCTGTGTTTCCTGAAAATTCTCCAGCGTACACTTGGTCGATGTCAGGATTGATAGTCGAGTCTGGTGCAAGGATGGCGAACTTACCATTACTAGATTCAGACCAATACTGGGTCTTCGATTGACCATTTGGGAATATCTGGGAGACAGTATTGTTTGCATTAAAGATACAAGTAATATTAGCTTCACCCACATGAATAATCCATGTACTGTTTGCTAACGTATTATTCTCTAGTTTCTTTGGTGGTAATGTGATTGGTGGTTTAGCTTGCTGCATTGATTTACTGCGTTGCTTAACAAGTTCCAAGAATTGCTTGGCTTCATTCTCCGTCACATATCGAGAATCTCGTTCGTTGACTTCTAGTTGCACGAACTCATCCCAACTCATAGACGGGTTATGTTTGTGCAAATTCTGCCAATCATTGCGTACTCGGTTGACAAAACCATATTGACCAACAGCATGCAACATAGCTGCACTAAAAGAGGCACTAGATGACAAACCGACGGGGTACTGCCAATGAAACCCAGCTTTTTGAATAGCATTGAATTCGCCCATAATTTTTAGGAAGCGGAACTGTTCTTTCTTGATGCCATAATTTACTTTATCCAATGTTTCCTCAACGTCCCTTAAGTAATTATCCACTTGATTGAGCGCGCCGTTAATTTTGTCGATTGCCTCATTCAATTTGTGTTCTTCTTCAGCTCCTTGAATGACAGAAAAAAGTGCAAATAATCCGGCGGCAGCAACAACACCTACACCAGTTTCTGCCATCCCAGCTTCAGCGGCCCCTTCAGCAGCAACTTCGACAATTACTTCTCCGTCTGCTTCGCCAACAACTTCACCAATACCCGATGCAACTACGTCAGTGGCTAAATCTTCCACATCAACGACTTCAGCAACTCCACCTTCTACTAGGGGAGTTTTCAATACCTCATTTTTGGCTAAAGTACCTAGTATGCGAATTGCTCTTAGAGTCGTGACACCACCTGCGAGAAAGGATATCTCTTTACCTGCACCGGCTAAGTCGGCAGGTAAAGATTTCAGCGATATCTGCGGAGAGTTTTCTTCAATAGTTGCCAGATAATTTACATATGGTTCATCACTCATCTTCAGTACGGTCAACGAAATGAGTAGTGCAGCGTTATAAGCCACCATAGTTTGATAGGTTTTAAGGTTGGCTTGAAATGTGTGTGTGTCGATAGTAAGCTTCTGGCGTTGCTGATTATAGCGGTTTTCCATGGATTTGACTTTTTTCTGTTTTTCCGGAATGTCCGGATACATCAAATTCGTTAACCCATTTTGTGCAGTTTGCATACCTTTAACAACAGTTTTCCCGGCAGTTTCCAGTTCTTTTACGCTTTCCTTTGCGACTTTCACTATGTTTTTACCAAGGTCAGAAATTCCGTTGCCAATTTTATTAAAGATACTCATTGTATTTTCCTATAAATAATTATCGAGTGAAATGCTCTTGGTACATTCATTTGCCCATAATTCCGAACGAAAACAGTGTCCCAAAATTAATTATTTTAAGCTTAATAGATTGATGTTGGGTCACCTTATCCCATTTTCATTTAAGTTGACTACGTATATTTGACGCGGAGATGGGAGACGCGGTGACGCGGTGATAAATATGTAACTCTAGTTTATGAAGTTGGTATTAGTTACCTAACATTGGTTACCATACTGTATTAGCTATTCTTTTGGGCACTTTGCATAGATTGACTATACTGGCTGGCATAAGCGAAAAGACCATCTAACTGTTTTTCTGTCAAATTGTCAGGTGCCTCAGCTTTTTTGAACTCGGTGAACATTTGCCAGGTAAGACCCGACATATTTTCTTTCATCCGTTGCCAGCTTTCTTTGATGTTCTGTAAGTAACCATATTGTGCAGATGCTGCATGCATAGCCGCCAAAATTTTGGGCGTATTTTCAAGGCCAGGTTTATATCCCCAATCGAAATCTGCTGTTTGGATTTTATCAAGTAATTTCATACTTGCCAGGAACTTCTCTTGTGCCGTAACTTGACTATTCTTTACACTGTCCCATTTGGTATCCAATGCTTTTAAGTAGACACTAACTTTATTCAACGCCCCTTCCAGTTTTTTTGTCTGATCCTCAATCTGATGTGCTTCGTTGGCACTTTCAATAGCACTGATAATGCCATCCACAGCCAGAGTAATAACAATTGCCCCACCAATCGCCGCAGCCCCTAATGAACCGGTTGTAGCGCTTTCAACTGTTTCTTCAGTTATGTCTTCAGCTACAGTATCAACCAATGTCTCTGCCGCTTCTTCGCCTTCGATTGTCACCCCGCTTTCTAAGCCCTCTGTTTCCATGATCTCGAGAATCTCAGATATTTCCTCTGTGCCAGCTTCGCCTAACTCTTCTCCTGCCTGTTTCGCCGCACTGCTAAATATTTTGTTTTTTAAGGCTAGTGCCAAATTCTTAACTACTTTTCCAACTGCAACGCCACCAGTAAGATCACTCACAAAAGCAAATACTTCAGCAACCTCACTGACTTCGGGGTTGCCCACTGTGTAGATTTTGTGATCAAGTAACCACTGACCATAATCTTCATCGCTCATTCGTACTTGAGAAGCAATAATCAGTAAGGCACTGTTGTAGACAATCATGGCTTTAAGATGATCTAAATCCTGATTAAAAGCTTCGCCATGTTTTTCAATTTTGGCCCGTTCTTTCATATACCGTTGATATAATTGATTTAATTTTTGAGTTTTCCCAGAAATACCGTAAAACTTATCAGTAAGTACTTTCAGGATTGCCATTGCTATTTCCTCTTTTTGTTATTTGACCGGATGGATAATTAATGATGAGTAAACCTCTTGCTTTGTCGAGCAACCCCTAAACTTTGACTTGTAGCAAGCGTAAATTGCTAACGCAAAGGATCTGCGCAGCTTAAAAACTCATGCGTTCTTGCGTCATATAGTAGAGGTTTACATACTTTTCTTCCTGTTTTTCAAATCCATTCCAGCGGCCCTGCTCAATTGCAGTCTCAAACCATTCACTGCTCACTTTGGGAAGAATCACCAGAACAAGTGCTGTGCTTCCGTTAGGCCTGTTTTTAAGCTTCAATACATCGTAAGCGATCGAATTGAGGAATTCCTCCTCATCCCCTGTTCGGAAAATGCCAAAGGCTTTAAGTTCAACCCAAAGCTTAGGATCGGCAAACCCCACAACCAGATCACAGCGCTGCCTAGAATTAGGATAGAGCACCTCTCTCTCTACTGTTTGCTTTTTTGTAAGGCTTAGATAGGCCCAAAGCTGGCATTGTAGCCAT
This sequence comes from Moorena sp. SIO3E8, assembly GCF_010692445.1. Taxonomy (NCBI): domain Bacteria; kingdom Bacillati; phylum Cyanobacteriota; class Cyanophyceae; order Coleofasciculales; family Coleofasciculaceae; genus Moorena; species Moorena sp. SIO3E8. The sequence continues at coordinate 33,627 of NZ_JAAHHM010000075.1, forward strand.
CCTTCCCATCCACCCTTGCTCAAACTAAGAGCGGCAACCCCCTCAGAATTTACTACTTCTCTTACATCTTGCAGGTCCATATTATTTTTTCCATTGATTACATTTTTTTCATTATAAAAGGAAAAAAGTAACTGCTCACCGCAAGTGAGCAATTCTATTGAGAAAAAGACAATCCCCTAGTGGATAGCTGCTCCTTTGGTACACAGTGTGTCAGTTCCAGCAAGATTCCACAACCCGAATTGGAAGGCTCGGATCAACATACACTCGCGAGATTGAGAATTGGGCGGTGGCCAATGGCTGGCTTGAGTGCGAGGAATGGGCGTTTTGTCTTTTGAATGATGTATATTAAAAGCTATGACTATGACTTACGCACTGACCGGCAACTCCGAGCATGGCCATAGCCCTTGAGCAGATGGCAAATACAGTGCTGCGAATTTATGAATGGCTAATCGAGCAAGAGCAACAACTGGTCAAAAAGCAAAGTCTGATTGAGGCGCAACAACGCCAAATCTCCGCACAGCAAGAGGAGATTGAACAACTAAAAGATTCTCTTGAGAAGCTCAAAAACCGTGACTCTCATGCGCAGTTCCGTTCCTCCTTGATCGGATCAACTGAAAAAGCCCAGCGACAAAAAGAAACGGAAAAAAGGAAAAAAACGTGGTCCATAGTACAATCATCCCGGGAAAACCCGCAATGGATTTGGTACTCCCGATCGAGTAATCACTTTGGAGCTGGAAAACTGTCTGGTCTGTGGAAGTTCTTTAGAGTCACTCGAAGGAGCAAAGCGAGAAAGTCCAGCAGGTAGCTGAAGTCGTTGAGCAACCAGTAAAAATCAGGGAATATCGCCGCCCCTTGTATAAATGCCCAAATTGTAGGTGGTCTGGTTACAGTTTGATGCCACCGGGAGTTAAAGAAGGATTCAGCTATGGGGGAAGACTTTGTAGTATCGTGGGCTGGTTAGGTTATGGCGGAAACCTGACATGGCGGAAACAGGAGTATTTTGCCTTTATATGTCTTGGGGGTTCCCATTTCTCAGGGGAGTCTGGCAAAAATGCAGCGTTGGTTCCAACAGAGCAAGTAACCTTCTTATCAACAGTGGCGCTCCTTACATTAAATAGCCGGGAGTTAGGTGATAAGATGAAACAACTTATTGTATAGATGGCATCAAGTATTGGTTATGGGTCGCTACCAGTGACCAAGTTTGCGCCTTGATGTTAGCCCCGACCCGCAGTTCTGCCGAACTAGAAAAATTGCTGGGCTCAGATTTTGAGGGAATACTCAGCAGTGATTGTTAATGTGCTTACTCTCCACAAGGTGCAGCATCCTTCGCAGAAGTGTTTAGCCTAAGTACAGGACAAAAACTGCAGAGATTGAAGAAAATCTCTTTGATTGAGGAAAGAAGGATTAAGTACAATATGACGAAGATGGTCTTGACCATATCGGAAAATACTCGCTTGCCGGCGACCATGTTTTTTAATCGAAATGGGCTGGAGCTGATGAAGGAATAACCCTGTTCGCATCGACCAGCATAATGCCAAAGTCAAAAGCGCAAAGAGCTTTCCCAAGCGCTCTGCCTCGGTGAAGTGAGTCGATTCAATGGCATTAGCCCCGAGTCTTGAAAATGCCTGCATAGGGTTTCAATACCCCAGCGCAAAGCATAATCGGCCACCAGCCCCTCGCTGTTGGCAGGAGCAATGACCACCAAAAGCTTGCCATTATCTTCGCGCAATCCCTCAACGGCAATCACATTGACCCCAAACGCGACTAGTTCCCTTGAGGGTTTGGGATTGAACCACCATTCTGTGGGCAAAGACTACTTGGGCTGCCAGAGAACGGCCATTGTGCTCAATCTTGTCTGTGGCTCGAATCCTCAATCGAAATGGCATTGATGGCACGAGCCGTAGATAGCGTACCCAGGCAAAACCCAATGAACTCTCGGTCAGCGCACAAGCAGGAGACCTGAGCATCCGGAAAAATTTTGTACAACTGCTCGATAAATCGCATCCGCTCATCGCTGTTGGAGTTTCCTTTTTTGTTGAGTATCCACCACAGTACTCGAAAGGCCACCCCTTCATGGACAATGCCTAAGGTTAGGATGTTGTAGCACCGAGAGCCAAACTCCCAGGTAGTACGATCTAGACTCAATACCCACTCCACACGGAATTTGCATCCAACTTACCACCAGTAAGCGCGATCACGGTGTAATCGATGTCAAATTTTCGGAAAAACCGTTGCATGCGTTTGTAGTTCGACTCTGGTAAAGCTAATCATCCCATACCTAATGCCAGCTCACTGAGGTTGACAGTTTTTACTTTGATCAGCGCTAGCAAGAACATGGCGCTTAAACGAGAGTCTGGCTCCATGCCAGTCAAGATGGGGTTGGAGAGCTTTCCTAAGTTCGCTATAGAACCTATTTGAGATCTTTTTAAGCAGTAGCTAATCTTTTCAACATCAGTCGAACAAAACACAAACCTTACTTGGTATTAGCATGCTCAAGAGTCATGCACAAAATTCTTGACCAAACTCTTA